>CBDURV010000302.1:0-5658 GCA_965369495.1 uncultured bacterium | reverse complement strand
GAACCGGGTAAGGAAGACCCCGAAAAAAAGGAAGAGTCCGATCCCGCCAAGGATGAGCCGGCGAAGCCCGAGGCCAAAGAGCCGCCCGTATTCGTTCTGAGCGACAAGGATCGGAAGAAGGTTGCGAAGGAACTGAACAAGTTCCTTGTTCCGGCCAAGAAGGGCGGCAGCCACGTCGCGGCCGGAATCGTCAAGCTTGAGGCGAAGAAGATCGACGGTCACTCGATCCTCGAAGATGTCGCGGCGCTCAGCGATATCGCCAACGCCTCGCGCGTCTTCGGTACCAAGGCTGGCCGCAAGGGGTCGATCGTCACCAAAAAGGTGTCGCCCAAGATCCACGGCTTCCCGGGCGGCGTCGGAACCGTCGCCTACTCCATCTACCTCCCCAAGAGCTACAACCCGAAAAGGCTCTGGCCCGTGCTCTTCTGCCTGCCGGATACCAGCGACTATCCGGTCACATCCAACTACATCAAGGATGTCTGGCTCAAGTCTCCGACGATTCGGGACGGATACATCGTTGTCGTGCCGACGCCGTCGGCCAAGGGCAAGAAGTGGCGTAGCGACGCGAAGTCGTATGCGCGCGCCCTGATCGCCCTGCGACACGTCGCCGGGACATTCGGCGCGTCGAGCAAGACCGGTGGGCCGGCCAGCGACTACTCACGCATCTTCGTGGACGGCGCGGATACCGCCGCGCTGCTCGGCGCACGCTTTTCCGAGTTCTTCGCCGGCGCGATCCTGCGCGGTTCCGATGGCCGTGCGGGCAGCTTTCGGCTGCGCCAGTTCGGTGGACTCAACGCGCTGCCCGCCTACTGCATCGTCAACCCCAAGAAGAACAAGCAGACGAAGTTCGCGGCGATGCTCAAGGTCGATAACGACGCGACGGCCATCGTCGAGTCGGAGGATCCGATCGCCGCGGACGCCGAGGAGATCGCCAAGTGGATGAACGGCCTGGCGCCGCGCACACAGCCGCGTTCGATCCAGTACACGGTCCACAACAGTTCGTTCCAGCGTCACCACTGGATCAACGTGCTGCGCTTCGACAGCTCCCTCGATCCGCCCGCGGGTTTCGAGGCCGAAGCGAATCGCGCCACCAACACCGTCACGGTCCATGTGCGCGGGGTCACGCAGTTCGAGATTTCGCTCAACGACGGGCTGGTCGATCTCAATCAGGAGGTCACCATCGTCGTCGTGGAAGATGACAAGACCTTCGAGGTGCTCAAGGGCAAGTTGACCCGCGATCTCGGCGCGATGCTCAACGAACTGATCGAGACCAACCAGCCGTGGCGCGTCTACCCGACCCGCATTACGGTCGATATGCCGACCGTGCGGCGTAAGGCGGCCGAGGCGGAAGCCGCCCGCAAGGCGAAGGAAGCCGCGGATAAAGAGGCGGGGAAGTAGCGCGAGTCGGCTCGAACGGCCGATCGCTGGACGAGTGAGGTAGCTTTCCCGAATGGCATCGGCGAACGACATCCGCAAGGGCAACGTCATCCTGCTGGACGATCAGCTCTATCAGTGCCTCGACTTCCACCACAACACCCCGGGTAACAAGCGGGGGATTATCCAGGCGAAGTTGAAGGGACTGATCTCAGGCACGATCATCAACCGGAAGTTCAGCTCCACCGAAAAGGTCGAGTTCGCCTTCCTGGACAAGCGGGAATGCGAGTATCTCTACCGCGAAGGCAACAGCCACGTCTTCATGGACTCGGAGAACTACGAGCAGCACCACCTGTCGAATGACGTGGTCGGCGATCAGATGCGCTTCATCATCGAAAACGCGACCGTGCAGGTGACGTTTTACGAGGGAAACCCCGTCTCGATCGAGCTTCCGGGCTCCGTGGTGCTGGTGATCAAGCACACCGAGCCGGGCCTCAAGGGCGATTCGGTCTCGAACGTCTTCAAGCCCGCGACGCTCGAAACGGACTACGAATTCAAGGTTCCCAACCACATCAACATCGGGGACCGCGTAAAAGTCAGCACCCAGACCGGCGAGTTCCAAGGCCGCGTCAACGACTGAGCCAGTTTCTGGCCCAGCGGAGCTGTATTGCTGGCCCAACCGCTTACGCGTTTGGAGCTGTACAGCCCGCTTCGCGAGCCGTTGGCGGGGCAAATGGCGGACGCCCGCCAGTCCGCAGCGGCGGGCCTGCCCGCCATAGCGCACGAAGTGTGCGACGGCGGGACAACCTGTGGATAACCTCGGGGGAACTGGCGGCGTTGTGTCGCAAGCACCTGTCTGGAAGGTACTTGGGGCCGCTGGGACGCATATGGGGCAGGTTGAAGCCGCTGTGCATGGACTTGTTGCCGGTCGCGGAAATCAGGACACAAGCAGTGCGGTTTCGCCGGCCTCCACGCTTCCGATTACGGCTGCCTGCTCGTCTCCGCCGCTCCGCATCGCGTCCACGAGTGCGTCGGCCCGATCCGCGGCAATGGAGACCAAAAGGCCGCCACTGGTCTGGACATCCTGGAGCAGGAGCCGGAGTTCCTCGGGCACGTCGTCGGCGATCTGGGCGTGGGCATCGGCGAAATCGCGGTTGCGCGCCGACCCGCCACAGGTGAACTGAGGCTGCAGGTAGGGGCGAGCCGCTTCCAGCACGGGCACCGCGGCCGCTTCGATGCGAATCGTGGTTCCCGAGCCCTCCGCCATTTCCCACGCATGGCCCAGCAATCCGTAGCCGGTAATGTCGGTCGCCGCATGCGCGCCCGCCGCCACCATCGCTTCGCCCGCGCTCCGATTGAGGCGCGCCATCATGCGTTGGCCCGCCTCGACGTGTTCGGGAGCCGCCTCGCCCTGCTTGAGCGCCGTGGTCAGGCAGCCCATGCCGAGCGGCTTGCTCAGCACGAGCTTGTCGCCCGGCTGCGAGCCGGCGTTGGTCAGGATGTGGTCGGGGTGGACGGTTCCGGTGACGGCTAGGCCGAATTTCACTTCGGTGTCCTTGATGGAGTGGCCACCCGCCATGGCGCAGTCCGCCTCGACCAGCGCGTCGAACGCGCCCTGCAGAATCTGGCGCAACGGTTCGATGCCCAGCTTGTCCATCGGATAGCCGACGAAGTTGACCGCCGAAATCGGCACGCCGCCCATCGCGTAGACGTCGGACAGCGAGTTGGCCGCGGCGATGCGCCCGAACCAGTAGGGGTCATCGACGACGGGCGGAAACACGTCGAGTGTCTGGACGATGGCGATGTCATCGCTCAGGGCGACGACGCCGGCGTCGTCCATGGTGTCCACGCCGACGAGCAGGTTGGGGTGTTTCGGAATTTCGACGCTTCCCAGAACCTGGGAAAGCTGCTCCTTGGGGAGCTTCGCCGCTCAGCCGCCTGCGGCGGTGAATTGTGTCAGTCGCACGTTCATCGGGTCTCCTTGAGCAGACGCACGACGTCCGCTTCCTCGTTCTCGTCGAGCAGCGTACGCGGATCGAGGCACGTCGCCTCATCTACGATGCGCGTATAGAGCGGCGGGTCACCGAATCGCAGGCGCCGCGCGAATGCCGACGCCGAAAGGTCGGGATGGGTGACGCGCACCAGCGTGGTGGGAAGGCTCTCGCCGGGCATCGAACCGCTGCCCACCTGCGAAAAGCCCGGACACGTCTCGACGCCGAGGTGCGCGGCCTCCTTCCGAATGCGTTCGGCGAGCGCCTGTGCGCGCGCGTCGAGCCGATCCGCGCCGAGCGTAAGCATGCGCAGCGACGGATGGTCGTCGGCCGGCCCCTGCGGTCGAAGGAACAAACGCAGCGTCGCCTCGAGCGCGGTCAGCGTGAGCTTGTCCACACGCAGCGCGCGGAAGAGCGGATTGCGCCGCACACGATCGACCGATTCCTTTTTGCCGAGGATCACGCCCGCCTGGGGTCCGCCGATGAGCTTGTCGCCCGAGCAGGTAACGAGATCCGCGCCCGCCCGGATGCTCTCCATCACGACCGGCTCCGGCGGCAGCTCCACCAGCGCGCCGGCGCCGAGATCGTCCATGAGAGGCAGGCCGCGTTCGGTCGCGAGCGCCGCCAGCTCCTCGATGGTGGGCTCGCAGGTAAAGCCGATCACCTTGTAGTTGCTCGGGTGCACGCGCAGCAGCAGGCCGGTCTGCTCGTTGATCGCGCGCGTGTAGTCCGCCAGATGCGTGCGGTTGGTGGTGCCCACCTCGCGCAGTTTCACCCCGCTCGCCTCGAACACGTCGGGCATTCGGAATGAGCCGCCGATTTCGACCAGTTGGCCGCGGCTCAGGATCGCCTCGCGCCCCGCCGCGAGCGTGTTGAGCGCGATGACGGTCGCCGCCGCGTTGTTGTTCACGATCGTGGCCGCTTCGCAGCCTGTCAGCGCGGACAATATGCGGGCGATGGCGGTTTCCCGCCGAATGCGCGCGCCGTCGGCCTGGTCGATGGAGACGATCGAGTAGCCACCGAGTTCGGAACGGATCGCCTCGATGGCGGCGGGGGGCAGCACCGCCCGGCCGAGACCGGTGTGCAGCACGACGCCGGTGGCGTTGATGCAGCGCTGGACGCCGGGGGTGAGGCTCGCATGGAGTTGCTCGCCCGCGCGCTGCGCGATCGCGGCGGGCTCGATGGCAACGGCGTCGCCGCCGTCGAGGATGCGCGCGCGCGCCGCATCGACCTCGCGGCGCACCGCGGCATCGACCAGGTGCGGCAGGAGTTGCTGCTTGAGAGCCGAGACCTCGCCGGTGGCGAGCACCTTGTCCACGGCGGGCAGGCGGCGAAGTTGCTGTTGGATGTCCACTTTGCTCATACTACGTCGATCCCACCCTCAACCATGGCGAGTCCCCTGTTTGTGAGACGCCTGGTGTTGCCGTCGCGCCGGGTGGCGCCGATCTTGTCGTAATACTCCAGCAGTGGAATCATCCACTTGCGGCTGATGTTGCCGAACGCACCCTTCGCCTCGGCCGGTTCGAAATGGCCCCGCTCGCGCGACACCACCGAGAGCAGCCGAATGCCCTCGTCCAGCACGGAGCGCGCGTAGAGCACGCCCGGCGCCACCTCGCGCACTTCGCCGCGATCGGCCAGATACGTGATTGCGCCGTCCGCCTCGCGTGGGTCGAGGCCCGACTCGTCCGCCACCGCGGCGCGCGGGGGGGGCGCGAAACGTGTCCGTTCCAGCAGGCCGAGAACGCTCGCGGCCGCGCGCTCGGTATCCTCGTCGAGTTGCACGAAGTGCTCGCGGTGGCGCAATGTGCGCCCATCGACCACCGCTTCGTCGCCGAGTCGCTCGAGGGCCGCCGTCAGCATCGCCTCGTTGAGTCCGGCGCGGTCGCGCACTTCCGCGATCGGCAGCGCCTCGAGCAGCGGCGCGTCGGCATGCATGGCGCGCAGCGCGTCCCGCAGGTTGGTCGCCGCGCCTTCGACCGCCAGCAACGTCGTGATCGCGCCGCCCGGCAGCGGGACCAGTTCGCCCTTGGCGCGCATCGACTGGAGCAGCGCATCGACCGCGTCGCGCGCGAGTTGGCTGCGCTGCGCGAGTGCCGTGACCGTCATGGCTCCCTCGTTTTCCAGCAGGAACCGAATGCGCTCGCGCGGTTCGTCGAGTGCGTTCAGCCAGCCCTTCAGACGCTCGTGGAGATCCTTGTTGCGTCGACCGATCGGCTGGTCGAGCGAGGCGACGATGCGTCCGCCGCCGAGGGTCTCCTTCGCGTTGTCGGTGCGGATAATGAACGTCGCGCCG
>CBDURV010000301.1:0-5674 GCA_965369495.1 uncultured bacterium | reverse complement strand
CGCGCCCACGGCACGACCGCACCGACGGCGAGGAACCTGCTGGCGACCGCGATGCCGAGGTCGCCGGTCTTGGGATCGCGCGCGACGATCGAGAACGTGGAGACGGGCGGATCCAGCTCGGGAACCGATCGGCACGCCAGCGGAAGCAGTAGCAGGATCGCGAAACGCATGAGATCCGATCAGGCTCGAAATCGACCGCGCGCGGCGGCGCCGCTACTCCACTCGCAACGGACAGCCGGTCTTCTCGTGTGCAGGGCCGGCGAGACGGTCGAGGGTCGCCTGCGAAAGATGGAACTCGATCTGGTCCTGCACCGTGTGCCAGACGCTCGAGAGTGTGCAGCCGGACTCGCGCTTGCACCAATTCCCTTCCATCGTGCAGGAGGTGAGCCCGAGCGGCCCCTCCATGATCACGAAGATGTCGAGCAGGGAGATCTCTTCCGGCGGTCGCGCCAACTCGTAGCCGCGCTTCGCCCCCCGACGGCTGACCAGCACGCCCGCGCGGGCGAGCATCTGCAGCACCTGGTGGAGGAACTTGGGCGGGGCAGCGGTCGCCTTGGCGATGTCGGCGACCAGCATCGGGTCCTTGCCGTAGTTGGTCGCGAGAAGGACGACGGCCCGATTGGCGTACTCAAGTGCGCGTGTTACCTGCATTGAACCTGTTGGATTGATTCTATCACTTGACTGTAATCCGCGCGTTTGGGCGAGCGGATTCGCTCTCCCGATGTCGGTCGAACGACGTCGATCCAGAACTTCCAGAATGCGTAAGCGCAATATTGACAGCGACTTACGACTGGAGTGAATACCTTCGGTCAATTCATTGAAGTGAATGACTATAATCGGCACTCGACGTGCGAGAGCTGACCCGGTAGTGCAGGAAAAAAGAGTGCATGAGTAATCTGAACACGATCCGGGACTGCGATCAGCAGGAGCTGTACGCACCGCCGACCTCCACACGCAGCGTAGATGTGGGGGGCGTCCAAATCGGAGCCGGCGAGCCGGTCATCATCGCGGGACCGTGCGCGGTGGAGAGCCACGAGCAGACGCTCCGGATCGCCCGCGCCGTGCGGGAAGCTGGTGGCCAGATCCTGCGCGGGGGCGCCTTCAAACCCCGCACGGACCCGCGCGATTTCCAAGGCCTCGGCAAACGGGGGCTCGAGATCCTCGCGGCGGTCCGCGACGAGACCAAGCTGCCTATCGTGACGGAAGTCATGGACCCACGCGACCTCGATCTGGTCTCGCGTTATGCGGACATGTTGCAGGTGGGCTCGCGCAATATGCAGAACTACTCGCTCCTGCGTGAGTTGGGGCGGCAACGGCTGCCGGTGCTGCTCAAGCGCGGCATGGCGGCGACGCTGCGGGAGTGGGTCGGCGCCGTCGGTTACATCACGCAGGGAGGCAACTGCGAGATCGTGCTCTGCGAGCGCGGCATGCGCACGCCCTGCACCGGGGAGTACGACCGCAACACCCTCGACCTCAACGTGATCGTCGCACTGCGTCGCGAAGTGGACCTGCCCATCATCGTCGATCCGAGCCACGGCACAGGCCGGGCGCACCTGGTGCCGCCGCTCTCCGCGGCCAGCATCGCCGCCGGCGCGGACGGCCTCTTGATCGAGGTAATCGCCGAAGACACCCGCCGCTCCGACATCCTCTGCGATGGCGAGCAGGGCATCAGGCCGGACACGCTGCGGCGCATCGTCCGGGGTGTTCGCCTCGCCCGAGAGGCCTACCGGCAGGTGTGCAGCGCATGAGTAACATCTTCGGCGAGCGCTTCCGGGTAATGACGTTTGGCGAGTCGCACGGGCCCGTCGTGGGATGCGTGATCGACGGCTGTCCGGCGGGACTTCCTCTTCGGACGAAAGACCTCACCGCGGCACTTGCGCGGGACGTTCCGATTCCCGAGATCGGCACGCGGCGAATCGAACCCAACCGCGCGCAGATCCTGTCGGGCGTCGCGGAGGGGCGGACGCTCGGCACACCGATCGCGATCGTGATCCCGAACGAGGACGTGGACAGCGCGAGCTACGAGCGCCGCCGACACATTCCCCGCCCGGGACATGCGGAACTCACCTACGTCGCGCGTTTCGGCCACATCGATTGGCGTGGTGGAGGTCGGGCCAGTGGTCGTGAGTGTATCGCCCGTCTGGCGGCGGCGACCATCGCGCGGCGTCTGCTCTCAACGCGCCGCGTGCGTGTGAAGGCGAGCGTGGCGGAGATGGCCGGCGTGCCGGTCCGCAACGACGAGGATCTGCAACGCGCCGTCAATCGCGTGCTCGAAAAGGGTGCCAACGGCGACAGCACCGGCGGCGCCATCCACATCCGGGCGCGCGGTCTCGACGCCGGTCTGGGGTCGCCGGTTTTCCGCAAGTTGACCGCGGTCCTGGGTCAGGCGCTCTTCAGTATCGGAGGCGTCAAGGCGGTCGAGATCGGAAACGGTCGTGCCGCATCGACGCTCACCGGCAGCAACAACAACGACCCCATCGCGCTGACGAACGGTCGCGCGAAGACGCTATCCAATCGCGCCGGCGGTATGTTGGGCGGTATCACAACCGGCGAGCCCCTCGAAATCGTCGTCTGGGTGAAGCCGACGCCGTCCGTCAGCGTCGTCCAGCAATCGGTTCACCTGCTCACGGGAGATCCGGTCTCACTGGCGGTGGACGGCCGCTTCGACCTCAACGTTACGCCGCGCGTGGCGGTCGTCGCCGAGGCGATGGTCTGCCTCGTACTCGCCGACGCCCTGCTCGAAGCCGGGAGTATCCACCCGACGCGTCTGGTGACCGCGAAGCGCGCGAGACAACTGGCATGATCCGCGTGGGGGGGAGGATCCTGTTCGTCGTGAGTCTTGTGATGATCGGCGCGGGACTCCTACGTGGCGAGATGCACGATGTGCGCCTCACCTCCACCTACCGCAACTTCGATGTCGCCGCGGACCAGAGCGGAGTCGAGTACCTCACGCCCGGCGTCCCCGACCGCGCCAACGAAGGCGCCTACACCTTCGATGGCCCCGTCCATACCGCTCCGCTGGTCGCCATCGGCACCGTCTTCGCCGCGTTCTATCTGCTGCGCAACGTCGGCTCGCTTGACCGTAAGCTCGGTCTGCGCCGCGGCCTCACGCAGTGGCTCGCATTCGCGGGCGCAAGGCTGGGCGTCTTCCGCGTTGCGGGCGTGGCGCCCGTTGGCCGCTGTAGCGCGGGAGTCTTCCCGTTCCTGAACTGCCAAGCGTGCGAGATGGCCACCGGCGCCTGCCCGGTGGGGCAGGTGCAGACCTCCATCATGAGCGGGTCGGTTCCCGTCCTCGCGGCGGGTGTGATTCTCGCGACCGCGTCGCTGCTCGGCCGCTGGCTTTGCGGCTGGCTCTGCCCCTTTGGGCTCTTCAGCGATATCGTCGATCGCGTGTCCACGCGTCGCTGCGCACCCAGCCATCGCTGGCGCGCCGGCGGGTTCGTCGTGGCCGCGCTGTTGTTGGCCGGCGCCGGCATCTTCGCGTGGGCGGGCATCACGAACACGGCGCCGTTCTGCTCGACGGTCTGCGCATCGGGCAAGCTCTACGGGCTTCTCCCGTACTACGGAACCACCGCGGCGGGCGAAGTGGCGCACCTCTCCGCGTCGGGCGGGCTAGCGGCATTCGTCTTCCACGCCGCGCTGTTCGCCCTGCTCATCTTCGCGGCCATCGCGATCTCCGGCCGTGTCTTCTGCCGCTATCTCTGCCCGCTCGGGGCGGTCCTGGGCCTCGGCAATCGGATTGCCGCGGTGCGCATCGTCCACCATGAAACCGCCTGCACCGGCTGCGACCAATGCCTCGACGACTGCCCGATGGGCATCGACCTGTCCCAACCGGACTTTCTGACGCAGACCTCGTGTATCCGCTGCGGCCGTTGCGTCGCGATCTGCGCGCAGGACGCCCGCACCTGGGAACTCGGCTGGCGTTCGTCCTCGAAAGGTGTACCCGAACATGAACTCGTTCGTCCCTCCCCGACGCCTGTCATTCAAGGCTAGGCTGCTCCTCACCCTGCTGCGCCGGCGCTGCCTCACGCCCGTCGGAATGGCCCGCTACGCGCGGTCCAACACGGTGCACTACGAGTCCTCGCTCAAGCAGTGGGACAGCAGGACCTTCTCGGACGTGCCGTTCTTGACCAAGGCGCAGGCGCGCGACATGTCGCCCTACGACCTCTTGGCGCGGCCGCTGGCCCGCAAGGTCTTTCTCTATGCGGAGACCACCGGGTCTTCCGGAAGCCCGACGCCCGCCTTCTTCACTCGCCACGAGTTCCATGCCGCTACGCTGCTGACCCACATCACTCCCTACTACGCGAAACTCAAGGAGGTCTTGGCGGAGAACCGCGCCTGTTTCAACGGCCTCGCGTTCGGATTCACCGTCGCGGGCATGTCCTTCGGCGACATCCTGAGCAACATCGGCGGGCTGGTTGCGAACGCCGGTAGCCGCTCGACCCTGGCCACGCCGGAACGCGCCGCCCGCTGCATCGCGAGACTGCGTCCGTCGATCATTGCGGCCACGCCGAGCGACTTTCTGGTCTGGATGCGCATCGTTCGCGAGGACCACGCGGCCGACTATGACGCAGTCGTCGCCAACCTGCAGGTCCTGCTATCGACGGCGGAGTTGTGCGCGGCGTCGCGGGTGGATCAGATTGCGCGCCGGTTCGACATCCAGCACGTGGACATCTACGCCTGTGTCGAGGGCTTCTTCGCCCTGCCGTGTCCCTGCGGGGAAAAGCACATCCTGCCCGCCTACCACGCCGAACTCGTGGACCCGGACGGAAACGCGATGGGCGCCGAGGGCACCGGACGCTTCGCGTTCACGAACCTCCTGAAACGCTCCACGCCGATGGTCCGCTACCTTCTGGACGACTGGGTAACCATCCAGCGCTCCTCTTGCACCTACGGATTCAAGACCTCCATCCGGCCGCATGGCCGTTTCGAACTGACGGTACCGTTGCCCGAGGGACGCATCGGCCTGCGACATGTCGAGGAGGAACTGTTCCGCCACGGCCTGTTCGGCGAGTACGAGGTGAGCCTGCACCCCGACCGCTGCACGGTGCGACTGGAGCGCTACGAGGGGGAGCCCGACACGGACGGAATTCGTACCGGCCTCGGCAAGCTGTTCGGAGTCGAGATCGATATCAAGGTCGTTCCGTACGGGGCGCTCGTTGACTACCGCGCGGTGCGCCTGAGCAAGCCGCTCCTGCGTCTCGTGGACCGCCGTCCCATATCCCAGCAGAGGGTTCCGGTGCACATGTGACCCGAGCTGTCGGTTGCTTCGCTCTTCTTCTCATCGCCGCGGCCTGCGGGCGCGGCGAGGCGGCCGCACCGAGTTCCGCCTGGCAGTCGGCGAAGGGCGAAACCTGCGCCGAATGTCATGCCCGCATCAACCCCGGGCTCGTCGCGGACCACGAGGCGAGCCCCCACCGGTCGATCCCCCTGCATTGCGAAAGCTGCCACGGAACCGACCACGACAAGATTTTTTCCGACAATGGTGCGGTACCCCCGACGGTCTGCGAGGCGTGCCACGCCAAGGAGTTCGAGGCGTTCGCCGCCAGTCGGCACGGGCAACGGCTCAAGGGCGGCAAGCTCGACGCGTTGCTCCGGCCGCGATTGCCTGCAACGGGCGGATGCACGGCGACCAACGGCTGCCACTCGATTCAACAGGTCTACAAGGACCGCA
>CBDURV010000300.1:0-5684 GCA_965369495.1 uncultured bacterium | reverse complement strand
CGCCCATGAAGAGAAAACTCGATTGGCTCTTGAAGGCGGCATCCATATCAGCTTCTGGCCTCTCTAAAGGCGGTAGGGCGCTTGGAGCGTCAGGAGTGCGGCAGCGTCGCCGGCACGTGCGTTGGCCTTGGCGTCGGCGAACAACGGCGACAACCACGCCTTCACGTCGCTGCGCGCCACATGGAGCGCCTGGCTGCCCTCTTCCTGGAAGCGGGCAATCACGGCGGACGCATTGACGCGATCGGCTCGCGCCTGCATGGCGACGCGCACATCGCCCTTGATCATCAGGCCCGCCCCATCGGGCGCGAGCGAACGAAGCTGAATCTCGGAGACCGGGAATCCAGCCATGTCCGCGAGCACGAGCGATTCGCCCGCTCCCGCGCCACTCACCTGGGGGAGCAGCGTGAGGATTGCGCGCACGTAGGTCACGCGCTGCTCCTCGGTGAGCTGTTCGTAGGAAAGCGCCCAGTCCTCGATGAGGGCGGAAAGTGCGAACCCGTCAGAGAGCCCTTCGTCGACCGCGCGGCGAATCGCGCCCATCGTCTTGCGCAGTGCGGCGCCGCGGTCGGTGGTGTCACTCGAGTTGGCGCCCTGCGAGAGCATCACGAGTGCGGCCAGTCCGGTGTCGTCCAGCGAGCTGCCGGTGTCGTCCAGCGAGCTGCCGGTGTCGTCCAGCGAGCTGCCGGTGTCGTCCAGCGAGCGGAACGAGCCGTCCTGCTGCTGGCGCGACATGAGCGCGCGGATACCGGTCCGAATGTCAGCGCGCTGACCCTCTGTGCCGAACTGCTTGAGACGCAGCGAGCGCGACACGCGGGCGCGGCCGAGGCGGAAGACAAATTCGCGGTCGGGTCGGTATTCGGGGACTTCCTCGTCGGGATGGAAGGCCAGCTTGATGCCGTTTTCGGGAGCGTTCGCGCCGCCGAGGTCGATCTGCCAGAGCACCGCCACCGCGATGAGATGCACGCCCAGCGACACCGCGGCGACGCGGAAGACGAGCGAATGGCGGAAACGGAAGCGGAAGAGCGCGGGCAGTGCGGCCAGCCGCTTCAGCAGCGACGGGCGCGTTATCCGCCTAGCTTCGTGCATGATCGATTCGTGCACGGCGGGATCGGCTTCGATCTCCTCGCCGCGGCGCATCAGGCCGAAGAGCGCTTCGAGTTCACTCAGTTCGCGCTGGAGCGCGGGCTCGTTCCGGACGCGCGCACGCAGCGCCTCATCCTCGGCCGGTTCCAGGTCTCCCAGCAGGAGGTCGATCAGTTCCGCTCGCGCATCATCTCGCATTTGGGCACTCATCGCAGCGCTCCCCCCAGCAGTCCGCGCAGGCGGGTCACGGCCGCGTTCATCCGCGACTTGACGGTGCCCAGCGGTATATCGAGGACGGCAGCGATTTCGCGCTGCTTGAGGTCTTGGTCAACGGCCAGAATCCAGACTTCGCGCTGCCCGTCGGGCAACTCTTCGAGCGCTTGGCGAACGAGACCCGCGGCTTCGCGGTGTTCCATGCGGTCCGCGGCGCTCGTCGCCTCGGCCGGCACCGTCTCGGCCAGCGTCGCGCCCTCGTCACCCCACGGCGTATCCGCAGAAATGGTGCGAGGAGCCGACTTGCGGCTGCGGTGTTGGTCAATCCAGAGGTTTCTGGCCACGGTGAATAGGAAGGTCTTGAACTTGGCTTCGGGACGGTACCGGTGGGCGCTGCGCAGGATCCTCAAAAACGTCTCTTGGACTAGATCCTGGGCGAACGTTCGGTCGTAACACTGTTTGTAGAAGTAGTTTGCGAGCATTCGCTCGTACCGCCGCAAGAGTGCGTCAAAGGCCTCCGGGTCACCTTCCTGGAAGGCGACCATGAGCTCGCGGTCGGAACGGGGCATGCACTCACTAGGGTAGGGAACGGAGGGGGGCACGGGGGGTTCGAAATAAACTATCCCGCCGCTCAGGCGGATTCCGGAAGATTCTCCGCGGGAACTCGAATGAGCCGCTCGTCTTCCGTCACGTGCTCCAACTCGATCCGAATCGCGTCGGGCCACTGGTCGCTCGCGAAGCCCTTGGGCCACTCCACCACGGTCACTACCTCGGATCCCCAATCTTCGATCGCGAGGTCATCCAGACCGCTTTCGTCCGCCTGCCGGTAGAGATCGATGTGGACCACGTCGGGTTGGCCCCGGTAGCGGTGCATGACGGCGAAAGTCGGGCTCTTGACGCCGCTGGCCACGCCACAGGCCGCAGCCAGACCGCGCGTGAAGGTGGTCTTGCCCGCGCCCAGTTCCCCGTCGAGAAAGACCACGTCCCCGGCGCGCAGCGTCGCACCCACTCGTCGGCCGAGCGCGACCGTCTCTTCGGCGGAGCGGCAGACAACCTCAGGCACGGTGCTCGTAGCCCTTCGGAGCAAGCGGTTCCTCGCGGCCGTCCGGATAGACGAGCAGAGCGTCCGCCGTCGTGATGGTTCCGATTGCGACGAACGGTGCTGGCAGCGCGCCGCCGGGCCGGATGGCCGCGAGCAGTTCGTAATCTTCGCCGTCGGCCAAGGCGCGTTCGAGGGATTCGGTGCGGAGCGGTATGGCTGCCGCGTTCAGTCGCGCGCCCACCCCGCTCGCAATCAGCAGGTGGTTGAGATCCACCGCAAGACCGTCGCTGATGTCGATCATCGCTCCCACTTCGCAGGCTGCTACCAGGCGCTGCGCCTCGGCGACACGGGGCGTGAAGCTGAGGTGATGGCCGCTCGCGAACGATCCACCCAGGGGGCCGCTCACGACGATCGTGTCGCCGACGCGGGCGCCGCTGCGCAGGATCGCGCCGCCGGGCCCCGCGCGCCCCATGACCGTTGCCGTCACGCTGGCCGCGGGTCCGACGGCCGTGTCGCCCCCGACGAGTTCGCACCCTGCCCGCTCGGCTCCGATGAACAACTCCTTCGCCTGCGCGTCGCTTGTGCCGGGCGGCAGGGTGGCGGCGAGCACCGCCCAGAGCGGTTCGCCCCCCATCGCGGCGATGTCGCTCAGGCCGCGCGCGATCGCTTTGTAGCCGAACGCGGCGGGCCCGTGCTCGTTCCAGTGCGCGTGTACGCCATCGATCACGGAGTCGACGGTGACGAGCAGATCGCCCCATGGTGCGCAGGGCAAGACGGCGCAATCGTCCCCCACCGCAGGGGCGCGGGAGCGGATCCACTCGACGAGTTCGCGTTCACGCACGTTACCCATGCCCCACCCGCCTATTCTACGGCCCGCCCGACATGCCCCAGCGGGCGACGATGCGCGCGCGCACGTCGGCACGCGATACGAAGCCATTCTTGCGCGAGTCGGGGTAGGTGACCTCCTGCGGATTGATCGCGAGAATACACAGCGTTCCGGGCGGCACGGTGCCCAGCGGTTCGCCGCGTAGGCCGATGGGGCCGATGGCCACGCCGTTGACCGTGATGCGCCCCTTTTCGTCCACGCCCATCTCGTCCCCCGGCAGCCCCCTCACCCGTCCGAAGCGGGCAACCATCACCCCCTCCCACTCCATCTTGTAGACGACATCGGTGTCGCGCTCGATCCCATCGTCTTCGTCGAGCACGATGCAGACGACGCGGCTTCCCGCGGGATAGGTGGGTGCGAGCGACTGGTCGGTGACGGGAATCGCGAAGCGTTCGCAGCGGCGCAGGAACATGCCGCCGATCACCGCGAGCGACGTGAACAGCCCGAATCGCGCCCAGCGTTTGATCGCTTTCGTCGTCATCTTGCGAAGGCGGCGCGCAGGGCGCGTGCGACGGCGGCGGGGTCGGGCGCGTCGGAATAGGCGGAAATGGCGGCGGCACCCGCGGCGGCCGCGCGCACGATCTGATGCACGTTCGCGAGGTCGATGCCGCCGATGGCGACCACCGGGATCTTGGTGCGCAGGACGGCCTCGCGCAGGTGCTCGGCGCCGATGCCCGCTTCGCCGGGATGCGACGCGGTGGGAAAGATGGATCCAAGCAGGACGTAGTCGGCCCCCTCCTTTTCGCGTCGCGCCGCCGCGTCGAAGTCGTGCGTCGAACAGCCCAGCAGCATGTCGGGTCGCAGAATGCGTCGGGCCGCCGCGATCGGGATGCTCCGTTCGCCCAGGTGCACGCCGTCGGCGTCGGCTGTGAGCGCCACGTCGAGTCGGTCGTTGACGATCAGGCGACAGTTGAATCGGCGCGTCGCCGGGCGCAGTTGGCGTGTCAGGTCGTAGACCTCGCGCGCGTTGGCGAGGGGGCGGCGCACGATGACGGCCGTGAGTCCGCCCTGAAGGGCGCGGCCGACCGTACCGAGCACGTCGTTCACGGGCGCGGTGGCGTGGGTGACCATGACGGTTGTCAGGTCCGCGGCCAAAGGATCGGCTCCAGTCCGCGCACGAGTCCGCGCTGGTCCCCGATGCCGCGCACCGCCAGCAGGACCCCCGGAACAAATACCTCGCGGTCGATCGTGTCGTGGCGAATCGAAAGCGTTTCTCCCGGGCCGCCGAAGAGGACCTCCTGGTGCGCCACCGAACCGGGCAGCCGGATCGAGTGGACGCTTACGTCATCGACTCGACCACCGCGCGCGCCGGGCGCTGATTCCGATTCGCGCGCGGGGTGCGGAGAGCCGACCCCGGCGTCCTTGCGAGCGGCAGCGATACGTTCCGCCGTCGTTCGCGCCGTGCCGCTGGGGGCGTCGAGTTTGTGTTCGTGGTGCCGCTCGATGATCTCGACCCACGGCATGTGACGCGCGGCTTCCTCGGCGAACCGCATCATCAGCACGGCGCCGAGGGCGAAGTTGGGGGCGACCATGCAGCCGACCTCGTGCTCGCGCGCGAGGCGATCGAATTCCGCCAGATGCTGCTCGGTGTGGCCGGTTGTACCGACCACCGCGTGCACGCCGCTGCGCAACAGGAGCGTCACGTTGTCATAGACCACGTCGGGTGTCGTGAAGTCGATGGCCACCTGCGGATGTTCGCGTTCGATCGCCGCGGCCAAGTCGTCGCCCGCATCGATCGCGCCGGCCAGCACCAGATCGTCCGCCTGTTCGACGCCGCGAACCAGACAGGAGCCGACCTTGCCGAGGGCGCCCAGCACCATCACGCGCAGACTCATGATTCCGCTCCCATCAGTTCCGCATAACGGGCCACGACTTGTTCTTGGGTCGGCGTCTCGATGGACCCCGGGCGCGCCTGTCGCACCCCGCGAATCGCGTCCGGTGCGCTCAGCCCGCCAGCGACCAGGAACGCGGCGAGGACGGTTCCCGTGCGCCCGATGCCCGCCGTGCAATGCACCACGACGGCGCCGCCCTGCTTGACGACATCCTGCATGAACTCCACCACCTGCATGAGCTGGTTGAGCGAGGGCGGCGTCATGTCCGGAATCGGCGCGTGGAGCAGCTCCCACTCGTCGAACCCGTCCGGCGCATGCATGGTCAGCGAGACGATGGCGGTAATGCCCTGGCGCTGCAGCCATTCCGCATCGGATGCGCGCGGTCGCGCCATGCCGGCGACGGCGCCTTCCACGAGCCAAGAGAAGTTGTAGGGCATCGCTGCCAAGCGTACCGGATGCCGGTAACGGCCCAAACACCCGCCCTTCGGGTTTCAGAGGCTGTGAACAAATCCATCTGGCTTCGGCCGGCTGCGCTTGCGCGTGGACTGCGCCGCGCCAACCAAGCAGTATTCTCTGATACAGCCGTCGTCGGCGCGGCTTGCCACACACAAGCTCGCTCGCCCTCGGG
>CBDURV010000299.1:0-5699 GCA_965369495.1 uncultured bacterium | reverse complement strand
GCCATGGCGCTTCCGCGCCGTAGTGCGCTTTTGCCATAGCGATTCCGCACACGATCCACGGCGGCGTCGATCTCCTTGCGGCTCTCTTCCTCCGGTTCATCGAAGAGCATCGCCTGCGCGGAAAAGCCGCTGGTCGAGACTCCCAGCAGGCGAATCGGCTCGCGCCGCGGGACCTCGTGCTCCCAGAGGTCGAACACCTGCTCCAGGAGGGTGTGGGTCACGCAGGTCGCGGCCGCGAGCGTGCGACGCCGGGTGAGCGTCTTAAAAGTGGAGTCGCGCACTTTGAGCGTCACGGTGCGCGCCTTGAGCCCATGCCCGCGCAGGCGCGCGGCGACGGCGTCCGTGAGCGCCACGAGCGTGCCGTGCAGCGCATCCTCGTCATCGAGGTCTTCGGTGAACGTCGTCTCGTGGCCGACCGATTTGGGCGGCCCGGGCAGCGTCACGGCGCGCGTGTCCTTGCCCGCCGCGAGGTCGAGCAGCGCCAACGCGTGGTTGTGGAAAATTGGCGTCAGACGCCGAGGTCCCGCCTCGCACAGGTCGCCGAAGGTGCGCACGCCGATCGCGTGCAGGCGTTTTGCCGACGCCGGACCGACGCCCCACATGCGTTCGATGGGAAGCGGCGCGAGAAACTCGGCGATGTTCTCGCGCGGCACCACCACCAGGCCGTCGGGCTTGTCGAGATCGCTGGCCAGCTTGGCGAGGAACTTGTTGGGCGCCACCCCCACCGACGCGGTCAGACCCGTTTCGGTGCGGATGCGGTCGCGTAGTTGTTGGGATGCGATCGATGCCCAATCAGGGCCGTCGGAAAACACCCGTTCGCATCCGGTGAGGTCCAAGAACGCCTCGTCCACGGAGAGCGGTTCGACCAGCGGCGCGAACTCGCGGAAGATCGCGAAGATCTGGCGACTGACCTGCTGGTAGAGCTCCATGCGCACCGGCACGAAGTGGCCGCGCGGGCAGAGGCGCGCGGCGATGCGCAACGGCATAGCGCTGTGCACGCCGAACTTGCGCGCTTCGTAGGAGGCCGCGCTGACGACGCCGCGCGCCTGCTTGGGTCCGCCGACGATGACCGGCTGCCCTTTCAGTTCGGGTTGTTCGCGCTGCTCGACCGACGCGTAGAACGCGTCCATATCGACGTGGAGAACGGTGCGAATCGTCATCGGGAGCGCGCCGCTTCAATGAGTCGCGTCAGCAGATCCTTGAAGGGGATGCCGCCTTCCCGGGACGCCTGCGGGAAGAGCGATTGCGCGGTCATGCCGGGAATCGTGTTCGTCTCGAGGTAGACGGGGCCACCCTGCTCCGGCAGGATGAAATCGGTGCGTGAAAAGTCCCGCAGGCCGAAGACGCGATGCACCGCGAGCGACCACTCGCGCATGCGGTCGGCATCGGGTCCGTCGAGATCGGCCGGGCAAGTCTCAATCGTTTCGCCCGAGTATTTCGACTTGAAGTCGAAGTAGCCGCCCGGGACCTCGATCTCGGTGAGCGGCAGCGTGTAGGCCTCTTCGCCGGGCAAATCGAGCACCGAGACGGTGAATTCGCGGCCGCGCACGCACTCTTCCACGAGCAGGCGGTTGCACTCGCTGCCGAGGTGGAGAAGCTGCGTGTCGAGATCGTTGCGGTCGCGGGTGATGGCCATGCCGAGCGTGGAGCCCTGATGCGGATCTTTCACGATGGCGGGGAAGCCGAGCGTCGCCTCGATTTCTTCCGCTGTGGCAGGCGGCACCAGGAGATCGTCGGCGCAGCGCACGCCGAGTCCCGTCGCGACCCGCTTGGCGGTGATCTTGTCGCCTGCGATGGCGGTCGAGCGTGGTCCGCTGCCGGTGAATCGCAGGCCGCACGTTTCGAGGAACGCCTGCACGCGGCCGTCCTCGCCGTAAGGCCCGTGGAGCGCCAAAAAGCAGGTGTCGATGCGGCGTTCGCGCAGCGCGATTACCGCGTGCGCGGGATCGAGCGGATCGGTCTGGTTGATGCTCCAGCCGCCGTCCGGTTCAATGATCACCGAGATCGGGTCGTAGCGGTCGCGATCGATGTGCTCGACCACCTCGCGCCCACTCCGGAGCGAGATGTCGTGTTCGAGACTGGGGCCACCACAAACAACCGCGATCGGGATCACGCGGTGCAAGGTAGCACGGCCTACAGATCATCCGGCCCCACCGCGTCGAGCGGTGAAAGTTCGAGCGGGGTTTCGGCCGGCGGCGTTGCGCCCGCCTCGGCGTACCAGCGACGATATTCGGTGTCCATCTGGCGGCGCACGTCGACCGGCGAGTGGACGCCTTCGTAGTTCTTGAGGGGCGCGAACTCGCGTTCCCGATCCACTTCGCACACCACGACTTGGTCGGCGCGCGGAAAGAGATCGAACAGGAAGCGCTCGTACTTCGTGCCGGGGCGCGTCTGCGCGGCGCCGTCGAGATCCACGCAGGGGATCTCCTTGTGTGCGACGTGCAGCGGCAGCGAACTCGGTAGCTCCTGGCGCAGGAAGTCACGGCGGAAGACGTGTGCGGCGATGGAACCCAGCCGGTAGGTGAGTTGGCCGTCGTCATCGCGGCGCTCGGAGTCCGCGTCGCTGATGTCGGAGTACTCGACCAGCGCCGGGCGGCCACCCACCTGCGCCACCACCCCCACCTTTTCGCTGGCGTTGGTCTTGGTGACGATCTTGGTGGCGATGGGCGCGTTGCCGATCGCGACGCGGCCGATGAAGTCGGCGTCCACGACGCGCAGCAGCGGGTTGTCGATCTGGCAGGTGGCGGCGAAGTCGATGCCCGCCTGCTCCCATTCCGCCAGGATCCCGCTTGTCTCGAGCGCCTGCAGCGCGCCGCCGTGGCCATCCGGATTGGTGAACACGCGATCGCGCGTGGCGAGCAGCAGGCGCCCCTGCTCGTCGAGCGCGGGAAGCTGGCCCTGGCAAGCAAAGCGCAGCAGGTCGCGCGGGTAGCCGAAGCAGTCGTGCTCCTCGAAGAACTGCCGGATCGCGGCGTCGGTTGTCGAGGAGGTTGTAATCGCGATGCGCGGCATGCTGCCCGCGTCGCGCCCACCGCGCAGGATGCGCTCGATGAGTATGCGGAAGAGCGAGCGGTCGCTGCGCGGCCCGATGGGGAACTCCCCCTTGGGGCCGTTGTACTTGAGACGGCTCGCCTGCCCGCCGGCCAGCACCACGAAGCCGACACGGCCCGCACGCAGCGCCTCACGGCCCGCGTCCGCCTCGTCGGTCGTCTGGGTGCGGTCCGCCGCGGCGATGCACGGGAGCGGCGCAAGGTTGCCCTCGGCCGGTTTGGCCAGCCCTTCTCCCGCTCGCATGGCGACGAGCTGATCGAGATCGATGCCGGCAAGCTGCTTGAGCAGGCGTGCACGGCCCTCGTCGCGAAGGGACTCCGCGTGGTCGATGATCCAGTCCTGTCCCGCAGTCGCGAGCCGGGTACGGAGCTTCCGATCCATCTGCATTCCCCGATCTTCGGCGCTTTGGCCCTGAATTCGGAGTCGTTACCGTTTGGGGTCTGTTCTGCCCGAGATTCTGCCCGAGAGTCTGCCAGAGACCGGCTAGCCGTCGAAGCGCGCGGCGCAGAGCGAAACGTTGTGGCCGCCGAAGCCCAGCGAGTTGCTGAGAATGTGGTCGACCTTCAGTTCGCGCGCCTCGTTCGGAACGTAGTCGAGGTCGCAGTCCGGGTCGGGCGTCTCGTAGTTGATGGTCGGGTGGACGACGCCCTCGAAGATCGACTTGGCGACCAGCGCCAACTCGACCGCGCCCGAGGCGCCGAGTACGTGCCCCACCATCGACTTGGTGGACGAGACGGCGAGTTTGTCCGCCTGGTCGCCGAACACGGCGCGGATGGCACGCGACTCGGCCGCATCGTTGAGCGAAGTCGAGGTGCCGTGCGCGTTGATGTAGTTGACGCGCTCGGGATCCACCTGCCCATCCTGCAGAGCCAGGCGCATCGCCTCGGCGGGACCGGCGCCATCCGGGCTGGGCGCGGTGATGTGATAGGCGTCGGACGTCATGCCGAACCCCTTGATCTCCGCGTAGATGCGCGCGTCACGTGCCAGAGCGTGCTCCAGTTCCTCGAAGACGAGGATGCCGGCGCCTTCGCCCATGACGAACCCGTCGCGGTTCTTATCGAAGGGGCGCGAGGCACCCTCGGGGTCGTCGTTGCGCGTGGACATGGCCTTCATGTTGCTGAAGCCGGCCATGGCGAGTTCGGTGATCGTCGATTCGGAGCCGCCCGTGACCACGATGTCCATCATGCCGTCCCGGATCGCATGGAGTGCGAGTCCGATCGCGTGCGACGAGGAGGCGCACGCCGAAGCGGTGATGTAGTTGTGGCCCTTGAGGTGATGGCGGATCGAGATCTGGCCCGCCATGCTGTTGATCATGATCTTCGGGATGAAATGGGGCGAAACGCGTCGCGGCCCCTTTTCCAACAGCAGCTTGTACTGCTGCTCGATGCCGTTCAGGCCACCGATGCCCGAGCCCACGATGACGCCGCAGCGCGGTTGGTCTTCCGTCAGGAAGTCGATCCCCGAGTCCGCGACCGCCTCGTCGGCGGCAATGATGGCGAACTGGGTGAAGAGATCCAGCTTGCGGGCATCACGCCCGAACCGCGCTTCGGGATCGTAGCTCTTCACCTCGCATGCGATCTGGCATGCGATGCGGGAGGGATCGAAGCGGGTTACGCGCGCTGCGCCACTGCGGCCGGCTTTCGCCGCCTCCCAGGAGGAGGCGGCGTTGTCGCCGATGCTGCAGAGCGCACCCACGCCGGTAATAACGACGCGGCGTTTTGTCATCAGATTCAGCAGCCTACTTGGCGTGCTCGTTGATGTACTTGATGGCATCGCCGACGGTCTGGATCTTCTCGGCGTCTTCGTCCGGGATGTTCAGGTCGAACTCATCCTCGAACTCCATGACGAGCTCGACAGTGTCGAGCGAATCGGCGCCAAGGTCCTGGATGAACGAGGTCTCGAGGGAAATCTTGTCGCGGCTAGCACCCATCTGCTCGCACACGATTTCGATGACCCGTTCCTCGATCTTTTTGGTGTCTTCGGTCATGGGTTCCTCCCCACACGTGGGATGCCGCCGGATGTCGGCGGTGGTTGGCGTAATAGAATACTTGGGCCGCGTGTCCGCTACCAGCCCCCGCCCATGGTCATTCCGCCATCGACGGCAATGACCTGTCCGGTGACATAGGAAGCCTCATCGGAGGCCAAAAAGCGAACGAGATTGGCGATATCCTCGGGCTTTCCGACGCGGCGCAGGGGGCAGGCCTTGGCGGCCATTCCCGCGATCTCGTCGCCGAGGATCTTGGTCATATCGGTTTCGATGAAGCCGGGCGCGACCACATTGGCCGTCACGTTGCGGGAGCCGAGCTCCTTGGCCATCGACTTGGTAAGCGAAATCAGGCCGCCCTTGCTGGCGGCGTAGTTGGACTGGCCGGCGTTGCCGGTCAGGCCCACAACCGACGAGATCGTGATAATCCGCCCGCTGCGCTGCTTCATGAAGGTGCGGTAGAAGGCCTGGATCATGCGGAAGGCGCCGGAGAGATTCACGTCGATAACGCTGGTCCAGTCCTCGTCGGACATGCCCAACGCGAGCTGGTCGCGCGTGATGCCGGCGTTGCAGACCAGAATGTCGCAGCGGCCGAAGTCGGCCACGACCGCCTTGGCGATCTCCTTGGCGTCGCCCGCGTAGCCGCGGGCGACTCTGCCCGAGT
>CBDURV010000298.1:0-5709 GCA_965369495.1 uncultured bacterium | reverse complement strand
GTTGTTCTCCGCCGCCAGACGCCTGAGGAAATCGGTACCGATGGCGTCGGTGTGTACGGCGATGCAGTGGATCACGACGCCGAGATCCTTGTTCCAGCCGCGCACCTGCTCGAGAATCGGGTCGGGGTCCATGGGCGCGGGCTTGTCCATCTTGGCGTCCGTCGGGCCGCCGTCGCTGAGCATAAAAATGGTGTCGATCTTGGGGCCGTCGGTCTTCTTTTTCTTCTTCGATATCTTTGCGCCCACGCCGGCAAGTCCGAACGCGTCGCGCAACGCGCCCAGCGAGTAGGTGGCGCCGCGCGGGTTGATCTTGTCGAGCATGTCGATGGCCGCCTTCTTGTTCGTGGGCGACGCCTGCACCATCTCCGCCTGCCACGGCTGCACGCTGTGGTTGAAGAGGATGATCGCGAAGTAGGCCTTGGAATTGAGATTGCGGATGGCCCGCTTGAGTTCGTTGCGCGCCACGTCCCAGCGCGTCTTGCCGGCGACCGCCTGCTCCGACTCCTTCTTGCCTGTGATCGGGCCCGTCTTGAGTTCCTCGGTCTTGCGCTTCATGCTGCCGGACATGTCGAGCACGAAGGCGATGCGTTCGGAGCGCGTCTCGATGCCGTAGAAGCTGTTGCGCTTTTCCTGCTTCTTCTTGATCGCCGCCACCTGCACGGGGGTCGCGCCCTTGGGCGGGATGTGCTTGCCGACGCCGTTCCACCAGCCCTCCCACTGCTCTTCCCAGCGATGCTTCTGGCCGGTGATCTCCTTCAAGGCGGTCATGATGTCGTCCTTGACGCGCCCCTTCTCCTTCTTCATGCGCGCGATGAGAAGCGTGACCCCCTCGTCGCTGGGCGACTGCTGGATGGCGAAGACCGCCGCCGCACGCACGCGCCAGTCGCCGTCGTTGAGGCACTGCTTGAGCACCGGCACCGCCTCGGCGCGCTTGAACTTGGCCAGCGAACGCGCGACCGCGCTGCGCACGATCTGCTCGGGATCCTTGGAGAGCTTCTTCAGCACGCCGAAGAGCTTCTTGGAGAGGCTCGCGCTCTGGATGTTGCGATGCCACTCGCCGCACGCGAGCGCCGTCACCGCACGCACGCGCGGAGTCGGCGCCCCGGGCAGCGAGCCGAGCGCCGTCTGCAGCGTCTTGGAATTCTTCCAGCGCCCCATCGCATCGACCAGGCGATCGAGCGAGCGAATGCCGTAGCGCTGCTCCTGCTCCAGCTTCTTGAGCTTGCGCAGGTAGGAGGCGCGCAGGCCGATCTGCTGGTCGGTCAGCGCGGACTTCTTGATCCACACCGCGAGCTTTTCGCTCGTCTGCGCGGTGCGGTACTCAAGCGTGTCGAGATAGCTCGAGAACATCGCGATGACATGCGAGACGCCACGGACCGTGTCGGGCGAGTCGTAGGCGCAGATGGCCGCGAACAGCTCATCACGCTTATCGACCGACATCGTCTCGAAGTCGGCGCCGGCGAGCGCCTTCTTGGCGGAGACGTATTCGGCGCGACCATCGGCAAAGGCGGGGGAAATCGCGTTCACAAGCGCGATTACGGAGAGGAGGGACCGGGACATTCGAGTAATTGTAGCCGCCGACCCGTGGGAACCGGACACTTGGACGACCGCGTGGAGTCATCCTGAGTCAGCTTGCTGCGCTTCGCGTGTTGTTGGCTTTGAGCTTTGGGCTGTGGGCTTTGCGCCGCGACTACGCAGATCACATGCGAATGCGTGCGAAGGGGCTTCGGAAGTATGTGTAGCGGCGCCGCTGGCGACCGAGACCCCACGACGACCGTTCCGCCACGTTGTGGCTTGGTTGCGACGCACAGCTCAGAGCCCAAAGCCCATGACCGACCCCGGAGAATTCGGCCTTGTGTGATGCGCTGACGACTACCCCCGCGCGAAGCTCGCCGCCATACCCAGCCCGCCCGAAATGCAGAGGGTAGCCAACCCCCGCTGGGCATCGTGGCGCGCCATGGCGTGGAGCAGCGTCACGACAATGCGCGCGCCGGTGCATCCGATCGGGTGGCCCAGCGCAATCGCGCCGCCATGCACGTTGAGGCGCGCGCCGTCGATACAGAGGTCGCGCACGCAGGCGAGCGCCTGTGCGGCGAATGCCTCGTTGAGTTCGATCAGGTCGAACGCATCGATCGTGACGCCCATGCGCTCCATCAGCGTGCGCGTGGCCGGCACCGGTGCGATGCCCATGATCTTCGGATCGACGCCGGAGGCTGCGTAGTCCTCGAAGTAGGCCAACGGATCGAGGCCGAGTTCCTTCGCCTTGTCCTCCGACATCAACAGCACGGCGGCGGCGCCGTCGGTGATGCCGCTGGCGTTGCCGGCGTGAACACTGCCGCCCTCCTTGAAGACGGGCGGAAGCTTGCCCAACTTCTCCAGGGAGGTTCCGGCGCGCACGTGCTCGTCCACCTCGAACATGCCGTCCTTGACCGGCACCGGCACGATCTCCGCGTCGAACGCGCCCTCGGCGATCGCCTTGCCCGCCTTTTGCTGCGACTCGAGCGCGAACTGGTCCTGCTCGGTGCGCGACAGGACGTACTGCTCCGCGAGCGTCTCTGCGGTGCGCCCCATAAGCTGGTCGGCGAGTCGGCAATGGAAGCCGTCGTCGTACATGCCGTCCAGCAGCTTGCCGTTGCCGAGACGGTAGCCGGTGCGCATGCGCTTGAGATAGAAGGGCACCTGCGTCATGTTCTCGGCGCCGCCCGCGACGATCACGTCGGCACGACCGAGTGCGATTTCCTGCACGCCCAGCACGATCGACTTGAGGCCCGAACCGCACGCCATGTTGATCGTCTGCGCCAGCGTCTCGTCGCCGAGGCCGGCGCGCTGCCCGATCTGCCGTGCGGGATTGGGCCCCTGCCCCGCCTGACGCGCGCAGCCGAAGATGAGTTCGTCGACGTGCACGTCGATGCCATCCATCACGGCGCGCACGACGACATCGCCCATGGTGGCGACGTCGGTGCGGTCGAGACTGCCGAAAAACTTCCCGATCGGGGTGCGCTTGGCGCGCACGATGGCTACGCGGGTCATCCCGAAATCTTATCTGGAGCTGCCAGCCCGTATGATTCGCGCGTGCGCCGCATATTCATCCCCCTCACGCTCGTAGCGTTTCTCGCATCCGCCGAGGACGCCTGGTGGGGCACCTACGTCCACAACTGGGTTCCCGACCCGGGTGAACTCACCATCAAGGATTCGGTGCTGCGCGAGCACCCTGACCGCGGCCAGTTCTTCCCGAAGAACGACCCGCTGCTGCTGCCGGTTGTTCGCGCGGCGCTCGCCGAACCGCTCAAGGTGCCGCTGCAGTCGGAAATCAACGCCGGCCGCGCGCTACGGGCCCCCCACTACGGCGGTCTCGCCGCGTATGTTGGCAAGTGGCCCGCGGCGGCGAAGTACGAACCCAAGTCGCCGGGCGACCACGAGTCGCTGGTGCCGGAGGCGCGCGCGGCCCTCTCCATTCTCTACGGCGCCGCGACCGTGGCCACCGCGGAAGTCGAAGTGGCCTTCGCCCAGTTGAGCGACGAGGAGCGGCTCGCACTTCGGACTACGTTGCCCACGTGGCTCACGCGCACGACGGCGGAGGACAAGCAGCGCGCCCTCGCCGGCGAAGAGGACGTGGAGGGTCGCAAGGCGATGCTGCGTTGCGCCGCACTCATGGGACGCGTGGACCGGACGCGCCTGCGCGTGGCGGCTTCGACCGTCATGGCGGGCATCCACGCGGCACTGCCGGGCCTGCGCAAGCAGAAGCAGTTCAAGCCGGGAAACTTCCGCATCGAGACGCCGCTGGGCGACGTGATCCTGCGCAGTTCCAGCAACAGCGGAGGAACCAACGACGCACTGATCGTGATCGACTTCGGCGGCGACGACGAGTTCAAGACGCCGGACAAGCTGGAGTACCGGCCGGTACGCATCCACATCGACCTCGGCGGCGACGACATCTACATCTCCGAGGCGAGCCATGCGTGGGCGGGCGCGCTGTGCGGCGTCTCGGTGCTGGTGGATGTCGCGGGCGACGACGACTACCGCGGCGCCGACTGGAGCCTCGGCTGCGGTCTCGCG
Organism: uncultured bacterium; assembly: GCA_965369495.1. Taxonomy (GTDB): domain Bacteria; phylum Planctomycetota; class PLA2; order PLA2; family PLA2; genus JBCDBY01. The sequence continues at coordinate 1,653 of CBDURV010000298.1, read as the reverse complement.
GGTCACGGCGTGCTCTGGGACATGGAGGGCAACGACCGCTACATGGGCGCGCTCGCCACACAGGCGGTCGGCATCTTCGGCACCGGGATTCTGCGCGACGACGCGGGCCACGACGAGTACCACTGCGGCCTATTCGCGCAGGGCTTCGGCAGCACGGCCGGCGTGGGCGCGTTGATCGACGGCAGCGGCGACGACGTCTACATCGCGGGGCGCGACGAAGAAGACATGTGGCGCCGCGTCGCGACTTGGGTCACGTTTGCGCAGGGCTCTGCGTACTCGCATCGCTTCGGCCACATCTGGATCGACGAGAAAAAGCAACGTCGCTGGAAGATGACGGGCCAGTTGGCGGGCGGCGTGGGCCTGCTCTTCGACGGCAGCGGCAACGACCGATACATGGCCGACGTCTTCGGACAGGGTTCCGCCTACTGGTACAGCCTCGGCGTGCTGGTTGACCTGAAAGGCGACGACGCCTACCGCGCGACCTGGTACGGCCAAGGCGTCGGCACGCATGCCGCGGTCGGATGTGTCGTCGATGCGGGCGGCAACGATCGCTACATGTCGCGCCAAACGAGCCAGGGCTGCGGCCACGACTTTTCCGCCGGCCTACTGGTCGATCGCGCCGGGAACGACAGCTACCGCGCGGTGCAGTTGAGCCAGGGCGCAGGCCACGCCGCCAGCGGCATCGGCTTGCTGCTGGACGAAGGCGGCGACGACAGTTACCGCTGCTGGGCCGAGGCGTGGGGTTACGCGCGCCCGCTTAAGTCGAAACCGGAGCTTTCGCCGTATGGCTTCTTCATCGACATGGGCGGCAAGAACACGTACACGGGCCGCTTCGCCGCCCAGCGCACCAAGGGAGCTTGGCGCCAGGGCGAACGCGGATTCGGCTCGGATGAGGGTGAAGGATGAGCAAACTCGGCGTATTCGGAACCGTCTCGCTGATCATGGTGTCCACGCTGCTGGGCTACTCCTACTTCGTGCTCGACGGCTTCCAGAAGTACAAGCAGAAGCTGTCCGACGACTACTTGGCTGCAGTGAAGGCGTTGCAGCAAATTGATCGCGACTTTCCCGACAAGTCCGGCGGGACGTTCAAGACGACGCGCTACGACGACTGGCTCGCCGTGCGCTCCGCCGCCAGCGACCTGTTCGCGGAGCGTTTCAAGGATCCCGAAACGGCCAGCAACCTCACCATGCGCCGCACTCGCATAGACATGATGGAACGCGTCGCGACGGAGTTGCAGGCGCACAAGCTCGGACTCAAGGAGTACTGCGCCATCTCCGCGCGCTGGCGCTCGATCGTCGCGCTGCCGGAGTTCGGCAGCCTGCAGCAGGAGTGGCGCAAGGCGGTGCGCGTGCAGACCGATCCGGAGCCGATGCCGCTGCCGTCCCCGGCCAAAGACGCGCGCACCGATGAGATCGCCTGGGTCCGTCAACACGCGCCGACACTTACGGACAGCATGCGGGTGGATGTCTTTGACGTGCTGCTGGGGAAGATCGCGAACGATCCGCCCATCAAGTGAGGGCTCGTTGCCCCGGCACCGAATCGAGAACTGGTCCGCGCAACCCGCGAGCACGAAGCACTCGATCGTGGCCAGCCTGCGCCGACTCGTAGGTGGCACACTGGTGCAAATCCGAGCGGCGAGGAGCCCCTCCATC
>CBDURV010000297.1:0-5772 GCA_965369495.1 uncultured bacterium | reverse complement strand
GCAACGTGGGAAGACATGGCGGCGGCGGTGCGCATCGGCGTACGCCACGTCCGCCAGAAAATCGGCGACAAGCCGCTCTATCTCGTGGGCTACTCCAACGGCGCAGCGCTCTCGGTGGAGTACGCGATTTCCGCCCTGGAAGATTCCAGCCTGCCGCAACCGGAGGGACTCATCCTGCTCTCCCCCATGATCGGCGTCACGCCCGCGGCAGCCCTCGCCATCTGGCAGGAGCGCATCGGCCGCTGGCTGGGCCTCGACAAACTGCAGTGGAACTCGGTCATGATGGAGTTCGACCCGTTCAAGTACGGCTCGTTCGCCGTGAACGCGGGTAACCAGACCTACCGTCTGACTTCCGAAATCGACGAGCGACTCCAGGCGCTGCACGACGCCGGCGAGTTGCAGCGCTTTCCGCGACTGATCGCGTTCCAGTCCGCGGCGGACGCGACCGTCTCCGCTCCCGCGCTGATCAAGGTGCTCATGGATCGCATGTCCGGCGGCGAACACGAACTGGTGATCTTCGACGTGAACCGCACCGCCGAAGCGGAGAACATGATCAAGAACGACCCGCAGGACAAACTGCATCAACTGCTCGCCGTCGACGGGCGCCCCTACACGCTCACGCTCATTACCAACGTGGGCGAAACCGACCTCGGCGTGGAGTCGCGCCGCTCGCGCGTGGGCGCGTCGCAACCCAAGGTGCGCCCCCTCGGCCTCGCCTGGCCGCGGTCGCTCTTTTCGCTCTCCCACCTCGCGCTCCCGTTCCCGGGAACCGACCCGCTCTACGGCCCCGCGCACGACCCGAATTCGAATCACGTTCACCTGGGCGATCTCGCGCTGCGCGGCGAACGCGGCGTGCTCGCCATCACGCCGGGCGAAATGCTGCGGGTGCGCTGGAATCCGTTCTATTCCTATCTCGAAGCGCACGCGCTCGCGTTCACCGGCCTTAAGTAGGTATGCGAATCCTCCCGCTTCTCGCGCTCCTCGTTGCGCTCTCCTGCACCGAATCGGCAGCGCCCCGAACACTGGCGAGTCCCTTCGCCCGCATGGCGCCGGTGCACGATCCGGCCGAGGTGCTCGAACTCGTGCCCGCCGACACGACGATCCTTGCACGCGTCGCGTCGGTATCGAAGCTGGAGCGAGCCTACGAACGCCTCAACGAACTCGTGGATATCCCGGTGCCCCTGACACCGATCCAGATTCTGTCGGGCGCGGTCGGCATCGATCCGGGCGCGATCCAAACCGACAGGCCGCTCTACATCGCGCTCGCGATCGTCAAGAACCGTCCGCCGCGCATGACCCTCATCGCGCCGGTGGCCGATCCGGAAAAGCAAGCGTCCGTTCACCGCGGTGGCGGCTCGGCCTTCGCCGACGACTACGTGGCGCTCAGCCAGAGCCCGACCTACAAGCGCGGCGGATCGCCCCTGACCGAAGGCATGGTCGGCGGCACGCTTTCGCTGCGGTTCGATGTCGGCAAACTCTTCGACGAGCAACCCGATTGGGTCGAAGACCTTCTTGGCACCGTCGAGCAGATCGCGGCCGCGGCGGGCGGCGCCGCGCTGGGGCCGGAGTTCGAGGGTAACCAGCTCAAACTCGCGTCGATCCTGGCGATAACGCGTCGGCTCGATCTCTCCCTGAGCGAGTGGAACGGATCCTTCGATCTGCAGATGGCGGCGCGCGTGGAGGGCGATGTCCCCAAGACGAAGTCAGCGTTGGACCTCGGGCGTTTCCTGCCCAAGGGCACGTCCGTGCAGCTTCTCTCCACGTCGCGCAGCAATCTGCTGCTCGATCTTGCGCGGGCGTTCGGAGCGCCGAACGCGCTCCCCGAGTACGACCAGCAGCTTGAGCAGGCCACCGCGCTGTTGCCCGGTCGCTGGGCTGGCGGACTCGCCTTCAACGAGACCGGCATGCGCGCGGCATACATCGCCGAGTGCACGGACGGCGCCGCATTCATCCGACACTACACCGCGGCGCTACGCTCCCCGGAGCTGGCCGAGCTAGGCATTCGCGTCGAATCTGCGAATGGTTCGCTGCGCCTCTTCCTGCCGCCCGACCCGCCGCAGAAGTCGTTTCTGGACATGTGCCGTCACGCGCTCGTCCCCGAGACGGGCCTTTCCATCGACTTTGCCGCGCACGACGACCGCGTGAGCATTGCGTTCGGGGACGCCGCGTTCCTCCGTGCGACCGGGGACGCCGAGGTGCAAAGCGAGGTCGCCGGAACAGTGACCCACCACGTGAGCATCGACCTGCGCGACGCGTGGCGCGGCATCGCCGATGCTGTGCGCCGCCGCCATCCACACACGCGGGTCGGCAAGTTTCGCAGCGGCGTTGCCGTGCCCATGTTCCTGACCATCGCGATCGATAACAACACCTACCGCGCGCGCCTCCGCATCGATCTTGCACGCGCAAAGAATTTTTTTGATTCCGCCGAGTACTAGGGTCTGGCTGGAAACTCCATCTGGATTCGACCGGCTGCGGCTGCGCCTCGCATTGCGGCGCCTCCTTGCGGTAACTTCTTTGGATACAGCGGCGTCGGCGCCGCTTCACGAGGCTTGTCCTCGCACGCTCTCCGTCCGACGATGGACTTCCCAGACAGACCCAACCCAATGCGCACACTCCTTCTTAGCCTCGCGATCCTCCTCGCCGCCTGCTCCGACTCCGAACCCAAGAAGGTAGCGGGTCCCCAACTAACCGCACCCGACGCGGCCTCGGTGGCCGGCCTGGTTCCGAAGGACGCCTCCTACGTCGCGCGCATCGAATCGACGCAGCGGCTCAACGCGATGCTGGGGCGCCTCGCCGAAGATGTCGGCCTGCCGTTCCCCACGCAGCCTCTGCCGATGCTGGCGGCGATGTTCGGCATCGAGCCGTCCATCATCCATGAGGACAAGCCGCTCTACATCGCGCTGGGACGCGAGAACACCGCCGCCGGGATGCCGGCCGCGACACTCATCGCACCCACCGACGACCCGCAGACGATCGCCGACGGCATGCAGCAGCGCAAGACCGGCACGACGGCGGACTACGTGGCGATCAGCCAAGACCCGAACTACGTCGGCGGCGCGCCCGCACTGCTGGAGGGAATGCCCGGCGGACTCATCTCGGTGCGCTGCGACGTCGCCGCCCAGCGCGCCGTCCACAAGGAGACGCTCGCCGCGACGTTCCAGATGGCGCGCGACACGATGACGGCGCAGATGCAGACACCGGAGCAGGCGGCCGGTCTCGAGATGATCCAAGGGCTCGTTGACTGGGCGGAAGAAGCGATCCAGTCAATCGAAACGCTCGATCTGTCGCTTCAAGAGCAGGACGGCGACTTCGAACTCAACATCGCCGCCAAGACCGACGGCAAGGGCCCGTTCGCGCAGTTCGCCGGCCAGAAGTCGAACCTCGCGGAAATGGGCGAGGTGCTGCCCGGCGACATGATGATGCACGGCCTGATGCACTTCGATATGAACGCGCTCATGAAGTTCGGAGCGCAGATGCAGGAGCAATTCCCGCCCGAGCAACGCGAGCAGTTTGCGGAGTACATGGAGCGCATGAACAAGCTCACCGCAATGCTCGGCGGCGATTGGGCGATGGCGATGGATTTCGACGAGAAGGGGATGCGGGCTGCCATGGTCGCCACCGCCAAGGACGCCGAGGCGTATTTGAGTGGCTACAACGAACTCGTCACGGCGCCCGTCCTAACCGACATGGGCATGTCGTTCGTCCGCGGCGAGTCCCGCAAGATCGGCGAAACGGATGTCACGTCGATTCGGTTCAAGATCGACTGGGAGGTCTACATGAAGTCGCTCGGCCAAAGCGCGACGATGCCTCCCGAGTTCAATTCGATGATGGAGAAGATCTTCGGCAAGGATGGAATGCTCGTCGAGATGGCGGCGCGCGACGGACGCGTCTACTACGCAATCGGCAGCGCCGAAGTCATGGACACCATGCTCACCGGATCGAGCAAGCCCGCGTGGCTCGCTGCAGAAACGAGCGCCATCCAGGGCGAACTCGCCTTCCTGCTGCGAATCGACTTCCACCGGTTCAAACGGGCCATGGGCGAGTTCATCAGCGTCAGCATGGGGCTGCCGCGCGACACGAAGCCGATCCCCGGTGGACCGGCCCCCATCGTGCTCTCCGGCAGCATCGACGGCGACACGTACCGCCTGCGACTGAGCGGCAATCCGGGAAAGATCGCCGCGCTCAAGTAGCAGGTCAGGCGACGATTTCGATGTCGAAGATGAGCGTCTTGCCCGCGAGCGGGTGGTTCGAGTCGAGCGTCACGTCGTCGCCATCGATCTTGGTGACCATGACGGACACGGTGTGCTCGCCGGACTGCGCCTGAAGCCGATCGCCAACCTTGACGCCCTCGGGCATCATCGACATCTCGGCCTTCTGGATGCGGTCCGGATCGTGGTCGCCGTAGCCCTCGGCGGCGGGAATCGTGAGGATCTTCTTGTCGCCCACGGCCATGCCGATGACGCCGTTGCTGAAGCCGGGAATCAGCTGTTCGCTGCCCGCCTCGAACTCGATCGGCTCGTTGCGCTCGCGCGACGAGTCGAAGACTTCGCCGTCCTCGAAACGCCCCTCGTAGTGGACCTTGATGGAATCGCCGCTCTCAATCTTGCTCATCGAAATCTGGCTCCTGGAACTGGGCTCCTGATGTCTCGCGCGTCGGTCGCGCGGCGCCAAGGATAGACGCATAGGGGAGAGGTTCGCCCCGGATTGGACTGGCGAGATCGAAACCTCCAGCCGATTCCCGGGTTTGGAACTCCGTCGATGGGTGCATCGACGTCCCGAAAGAACTAGGAAAACCCATGAAACTCCGCAACTCTCTCCGATTGATGGGCGCCCTCGCGCTCGCGGCAGCCCTCAGCACGAGCGGCTATGCCCAAAGTGATGGGGCCGAAGATGGCGCTCCGTCTGACGAAGCCGCCCCGAAGAAGCCCAAGCACGACCGCAAAAAGGGCCGCGACGGCGCCCGGCACAAGCGGGCCGACCCGCTCATGGCGGCCATCGACGCCGACAAGAGCGGCAGCCTCAGCGCCGACGAACTCGCCAAGGCGCCCACCGCGCTCATCGCCCTCGACAAGAACGAGGATGGCAAGCTCACCCGCGAAGAACTCTCTCCCGCGCGCGGCAAGGGGAAGAGTGACAAGAAGGGTGGAGGCGACCGCTTCGCATCGTTCGACAAGAACGGCGACGGCAAGATCGCCAAGGATGAACTCCCCGAGCCGATGCAGGCGCGCTTCGCCGACATGGACAAGAACGGCGACGGCTTCATCGACAAGGAAGAGCAGAAGGCGATGATGAAGAGGGGGCGCGGGGGCCGGGAAGGCAAGCAAGGCAAAGAGGGCCGTCCGAAGGATGGCGAGCCGAAGCCGGAAGGCGATCGCGGGCGCGGCGAGGGTCGCGGGCAGAGTCAACGTCGCGGCATGCGCGGCGGCGGCAGCATGATCGCGGCGACGCTCGACACCGATCACGACCGCACGATCTCTGCCGACGAGATCAGGAACGCGACCGCCTCGCTCAAGAAGCTCGACAAGAACAACGACGGCGAGATTTCCGCCGATGAGTTGCGCCCGAAGCGCGGCGGCTCCGGCTTCATCGGTCGCTTCGACAAGGACGGCGACGGCAAGATCTCCAGGGACGAAGCGCCCGGTCGCATGGCCGATCACTTCGACACGCTCGACGCCAACGGCGACGGTTTCATCGATGCCGCCGAAATGGACGAAATGATGAAGCGCCGACGTGGCGGAAGCCGCGGAGGAGAGCGCGGTGGTCGCGGCGGCG
>CBDURV010000296.1:0-5774 GCA_965369495.1 uncultured bacterium | reverse complement strand
AGTGGGGGCCGTGGTCGCCTACACGGAGCAGGTCAAGCACACGCTGCTCGATGTTCCGATCGAGGTGATCGGGACGGAGGGAATCTGCTCCGCGACGGTGGCGCGGGCCATGGCGCGGGGCGTGCGTGACCGGCTGGGCGCGGAGTACGGGGTCGCGACGACCGGTGCGGCCGGTCCCGACCCCGAAGCCGACGGCACCCCGCCGGGCGAGGGGCACGTGGCCGTGGCGGGCCCGGACGGGCACGAGGAGGCGCTTTTCGTGCGTCGGGCCGGGGACCGCGACGCCATTCGCCGCCTCTTCGCCACGGCCGCGCTCGACCTCCTGCGCCGTACGCTCGCGCAGCAGTAGCGCCGATCGGGCCGGACTGTCCTTAGCTTGCGCTAAACGGTATCTATAGGAGGCAGGGGACCGGACGTGACGGTCGCCAGTACCTCCAATGTCTCTACCGCCAATACCCGGTGGTGTAATCGGTAGCACAGGAGACTTTGAATCTCCTAGTCTAGGTTCAAGTCCTAGTCGGGTAGCCATTTCAACCGGTCCGGTCCGGAGAGGTACTTTGATGTCCGATGTCCACCAGGAGCGGCCCTTGGCCGCGATCGTCCTCGCCGCGGGCCAGGGCAAGCGGATGGGGGCCGACGTGCCCAAAGTGCTCATCGAGGCGTGCGGCCGAAGCCTGGTCGAGCACGTGCTCGAGGCGCTCGCACCGATCGGTGCGCATCCCACGGCGGTCGTCTACGGACATGGCGGGGAGATGGTGCGTACCGCGCTCGCGTCGCGCGATCTGCAGTTCGCCCACCAGCCCACGCAGTTGGGCACCGGGCACGCCGTCCAATGCGGTCTCACCGGGTTGGGAACGTTCGAAGGCGACGTGCTGGTGCTCTGCGGCGACACGCCGCTGCTGTCCACGTCGGTGTTGGAAGAGCTGGTCGCCGAACACCGCGCGACCGGAAACGCGCTCACCGTGCTCAGCGCCGAGATGGACCAGCCCGGTTCGCTGGGACGCATCGTCCGGGCCCCCGATGGAACGCTTGAGTCGATCTGCGAGGCGGCGGACGCGACCGACGAGCAGCGTGCGATACGCGAGATCAACACGGGAGTCATGGTGATCCGTGGCGATGTCCTCGCCTCCGCGCTCGAGCGCATCCAGCCGAACAACGCGCAGGGCGAGCTCTACCTGACGGACGTGCCGGCCCTGCTGTTGGCCGACGGCCTCGGCGTGGGCGCGCACATCTGCGGGGATCCGCTTTCCGCTCTCGGCGTCAACCGACCGGCGGAACTGCTGATCGCCATTCGCGCGCTGCGCGAGCGGACGCTCGACTACTTCGCCACCAACGGCGTGCGCATCGAGGATCCCGGTTCGACGGTCATCGATGCCGGCGCCGAAATCGATGCGGGCACGCTTCTGCGGCCGTTCACGACCATCGCCGCCGGTGCGCGGATCGGAGCCGACTGCTCGATTGGCCCCTTCGTCACGATCGGTCCGGGAACGACTCTCGGCGACGAGGTCCGCGTCGACGCCCACGTCGAATTGCGCGGTACGACGGTCGAGGCGCAGGCGCGCATTCCCGGTCCCGCCCGCCTCGTCGGCGCGGTCATCGGAGCCGGATGCTGGGTCGGGCCCGGCGCGGTGACCGAGGGATCCGCCGAGGGCCGCGTGGTCATCGGCGACGGGGCGCGCGTGGGTGCGGGGGCGATTTTAGTTGCACCGTTGACCGTAGGCGCCGGAGCGCGTATCGCTGAGGGTACGGTCGTTACGCGGGATGTATCTCCCGATAGTGGAACCGCAGGCTAAGTAGCCATAGTTCGGAGAATCTCAACGATGTCGAAAACGATGAAGATCTTCACCGGAAGTGCCAACCGCGCCATTGCCGATCGCATCTGCGAACACATCGGCGTACGGCTCGGGGACGCGATCGTGGACCGCTTCGCCGATGGCGAGATCCGGGTCAAGATCAACGAGGATGTCCGCGGCGCGGATGTCTTCGTCGTGCAGTCCACCTGCCCGCCGGTGAACGACTCGATCATGGAGCTCGTGCTGATGATCGATGCGTTCCGCCGCGCGTCGGCCGAGCGCATTACCGCCGTGATCCCCTACTTCGGGTACGCGCGGCAGGACCGCAAGGACGAGGGACGCGTGCCGATCAGCGCGAAAGCGGTCGCGAACATGTTCACCAGCGTGGGCGTCGATCGCGTGCTCTGCGTCGATCTGCACGCGGCGCAGCTTCAGGGCTTTTTCGACATCCCCGTGGACCACATGTACGCGGGCCCCGTCATCAAGCGCTACTTCCGCCGCAAGAACCTCACCGGCCTGACGGTCGTGGCGCCCGATGTCGGTTCGTCGAAGCTCGCACGCGGCTACGCCAAGCGGCTCGACGCCGGTTTGGCGATCGTGGACAAGCGGCGCGTGAGCGACACGGACACCGAGGTGATGAGCGTGATCGGCGAGGTGAAGGGCCAGAACGTCCTCATCGTCGACGACATGATCTCCACCGCGGGCTCGATCACGCAGGCGGCGAAGACGGTGCGCGATCTGGGCGCCAAGGGCGTCTACCTCGCCGCCACCCACGCCGTGCTGAGCGGGAACGCCATGGAGCGCCTCGACGCCGCCGCCATCGAGCAACTCATCGTGACCGACACGATTCCCATCGCCGACGCGAACAAGCGCCCCTACATCAAGGTCCTCAGCGTCGCCCGCATGCTGGGAGAGGCGATTTTGAGAATCCACCATGCCGAGAGCGTTTCCAGGCTCTTCGATGACATGGAGGACGATTAGCTCAGGAACGGCTTTGAGCTGTGGGCTTTGAGCTCTGGGATTCGAACTCGGAAGGTGCTCGCGGATGCGGTCGCCTCACCTCGACCAAGGTTTTCCGGGGCGCGATAATGCGGACTGGTCGCGACCCAAAGCCCTAAGCCCAGAGCCCTAGGCCGACACCGAGGGGCCTTGGCCGGTTTCTAGCGCTCGTGGAATCGGGAGATTACACTTCCGGGCTTCCCAGAGGCATACCCATGAAGATCGTCGATCTCCCCGTTGAACCCCGCGAAGCGCTCGGCTCCGCGGCATGTCGTCGTCTCCGTCGCGGTGGCGGCATTCCGATCGTCCTCTACGGCGGTGGTCGCGAAGGGGTGAACCTCTCCACGACGCGCGACGCGTTCAAAGAGGTCTTCAAGGCCCACACGGCGCTCGTCCGCCTCACGTCGGGCGATGTGACCCAGACGGCGCTCGTTCGCGAGGTCGCGTGGGATACATTCGGCGACTACGTCGAGCATCTTGACCTATTCCGCGTGGAGGCTGGCGACGAGGTGCGCGTGCGCGTGCCCTTCCACTTCGTCGGCGTGGCCGAGGGTGTTTCGTTCGGCGGCGAGACGCACTACGCGCTCAAGGACATCCAGGTCACGGCTCCCGTGCGCGATATTCCCAGCGAGTTGCGCATCGACGTGAGCGGCATGAACATCGGTGACGCGATCCACATCGGGGAGTACGAGTTCCCCGAAGGCGTGCGTCCCTCGGGCCATCCCGATGAACTCATCGTTCAGGTCAAGGTGCCCAAGGTGGCCGTCGAGCCGACCGAAGAAGAAGGCGAAGGCGAAGAGACGGCCGACGGCGACGAAACAGCCGACGACGACTCGTAGCGCTCGCCTGCGCGAGGTGACGGGCCGGGTTGGGAGTATCTCCCTGCGCATCCTCTTCGGAGTCGGGAATCCGGGGCCGGAGTATGTCGGCACCCGTCACAACCTGGGTTTTGCGCTCCTCGAACGCATCGCGCATGCGGCGGGGGAGCCGTTCCGACCGCTTCCCGGCCTGGCCGCCAACGCCGCACGCGTAGACCTCGCGGGTGCGCCGCTCGTCCTGGTGCGCCCGGATTCCTACGTCAACCGCTGCGGGCCGGTCCTGGCCGCTCTGGAGCGGCTCACGGCGGCGCCGCGCGATCGTCTGCTGGTGGTGGTCGATGATCTCGACCTCGCGCCCGGTCGTCTGCGCCTGCGTGCGCGCGGCTCCCACGGAGGTCACAACGGGCTGCGCTCGCTGGCCGCCGCGCTGGGCGACGAGCAGTTCGCCCGTCTGCGACTCGGAATCGGCGGCGAGGGTGCGCGCGCGCGTCCCGAGTACGTGCTCGGACGCTTTGCGCCAAGCGAGGCGGAGGCGGTCGAGACGGCTCTCGATCGGGCCCAAAAGGTCGTGCGAACTTGGGGCGAAGACGGCCTGAATCGGGCGATGGAAGAAGCGAACCTCCGCGATCTTGACCCGGACCGGGGCCGCCCTTAGCCTACGGGGCTTCGCATTTCGAGCACTAACAGAGGCAACAAACGCATGCACCCGTATGAGGGAATGTTCCTGGTCGATCCGACCCTGCACACAGCCGACACCGAGGCCGTCGAAAACACGGTCAAGGGCCTGCTGGAAAAGCATGGGGCAAAGATCAGCAAATTCGAGCGCTGGGATGAGCGCAAGCTGGCCTACGAGATCAACGGCCACAAGCGGGGTATCTACCTGCTGACCTACTTCGAGATGCCGGGGGACAACGTGGACGCCATGCGTCGCGAAACCCGCATCATCGACTGCATCCTGAGGCAGATGATTGTCCGCCTCGAGGATGACATCCCGACCTATCTCGAAAAGAGCGAGAAGTACTACGAGAAGATGCGGGAGGACCAGGAAGCGCGGCGCAGCCGTCGCGACGAGCAGGATGGCCTGATGGGCCGCGATGCTCCCCCGGCGCGTTCCAACGACGCCGGTGCCGATGCCCCGTCCGCTACTACCCGGAGCTGATTCGACATGGCCATCAAGGACAAGCGCAACAACAAGAAGATCCGTCGCGTGAGCACTCGTCGCTGCCGCTTCACGCGTCTCGGAGTGGAATTCGTCGACTGGAAGGATGTGGGCACCCTGCAGCGCCTTTGCACGGGTCAAGGCAAGGTCCTTGGCCGCAAGCGCTCGGGATCGACCGCCGGCTTCCAGCGTAAAGTCTCGCAGGCGATCAAACGCGCCCGCTTCATGGGCCTGCTTCCCTACGTGGGCAGCTAACGGGAGATTGCCAGATGGCACGACGCGAGAAGCGCACCGTTCCCATCCTCCTGCTGGAGGATCGCGAGAACCTCGGCGAAGTCGGCGACGTAGTAAGCGTCAAGCCGGGCTACGCCCGTAACTACCTCATCCCGCGCGGTTCGGCCACGCTGCCGACGCCGCACGCGTTGCGCGCCGTCGAGCGCGCCAAGAAGGTCGCCGCCCAGGACCGCGTACGCCGTGCCGAGGAACTGCTGGAACTGGCCGCGACGCTCGAAGGCACGAGCATCACGTTCGAGGAGCGCGCGAGCGAGGAGGGTCACCTCTTCGGCTCGGTCGGCGCCACCGCGATCATCGAGTCGCTCAACGAGCAGGGCTTGCCGCTCCAGGAGAAGATGGTGCTGCTCGAGGAGCCGATCAAGGAACTCGGCATCTTCAACGTGCCCGTCCGCGTCTCCGCCGACAAGACCGTCGAGATTCGCGTCTGGGTCGTCGAGCCGAGCGCGGACTGAGCAGCGTTGCTGGCACATCCGCTGACGCGGATGTAGCGGTGTAGTTGGCCCAACACCTTACGGCGTTGGAGCGGTGCAGAGCGCTTCGCGCGCTGCTTTGCCGGCGCACCCACTTTGGTGGGTGCGCCGGTTTTTTTCTCCTCCTGTCTTCCACCGGTTGCGCGCGGGTTCTGCACCTGTGCGGGGTGGGTTGCGCACACGTGGTCCACAATTTTCGTCCCCCCGGCGAATAGAGTCGATCAGACGTTTTCATCCGATC
>CBDURV010000295.1:0-5778 GCA_965369495.1 uncultured bacterium | reverse complement strand
AAAATTTCCTGGAAATATTGGACTTGATCCGGTGCCAGGCCCAGGGACACGGTCATAGACACGTCCCTCGCCAGCGAACTCTTCCGGCGCGCCGATGTAGACATCGAAATCGATCGTGGCGACGGCCGCGCCGAAGCGCCCGTTCGCTTCCGTGTTCGGACTGACGAACGAAGTGAGCACGACGTCGGTTACGCAATCGAAGTAGTAGGCCGCTCCCTCCGCGTTCCCCTCGCCGGGCGCGCCGATGAGGAGGCGGTTGCCGACGACGACGATCGAGCCGCCGAACGCGCCGACGAAGAGCGGGCTCGGGCTCGAGTAGGTCTGGATCAACTCGCCCGTCAGACCGTTGAAGTGGTAGACGCGTCCCTCGCCGCCGTTCTCGTTGGGCGCCCCCACGAACACGTCGAAATCGATGGTGGCGACCGCCGCGCCGAAGCGTCCGCCCGGCTCGGCGTTGGGGCTCTCGAACACCTGCAGGATCTCGTCGGTGACGCAGTCGAAGTAGTAGGCGCGGCCGGCGTCGCCCGCTTCGCCCGGGGCTCCGACAATGAAGTTGATTTCCGCGGCGGCCACGGCGAACCCGAATTGGCCCTTCGCGTCGGGCGCGTCCGAACCGAACACCAGGCTCGGCGTGCTCTCGCCCGCGCCGTAGACGTAGGCAGCGCCGCCGGGCACACCCGCCGTCAGGGCCGAGGGCGAGCCGACGATGGTGACCACGGCGTTGGCCGAGAGCGCTGCACCAAAACGGCCCGTCGCCGTCGGATCGGGCGGCGTGAGAGTGCGGTCGAGGCTCCCCGTTCCGGAATCGAAGAAGTAGACGACGCCGGCGCTGCCGTTTTCGCCCGGCGCACCGAAGACCGCGAGCGAGCCCGCGAAGGTCGTTGCGGATCCGAATTCGCCGCCGTCCTGCGGGTCCGGACTCTGAAACCGCTGGGGCTCGAGGGGTGCTGTCAGCGCGCGCGGCGTGAACGCGAATTCGTTGGGCGCCGGCGCCCCCGAACCGCACGCTGCGACAAGAGTTCCAACGAGACCAAGCATGTAGATTTTTCCGCTGTTCACCACGACTGCCGCTTGTACCAAACCGTATCCCCGAGGATGACGCCGGTGTGACGATGCCCCGTATGATGTGGCGCTCCCATGAACCGTCTCACCATTGCCTTCTGCACCCTCGCTTATCTGCTCCTCGTCGCCTGTGCCGGCGGTGAGGGCCTCGACGAAATTCAGCCGCCGATCGCCGAGAACCCGAACACGCTGCTGGCCGACGCAGTTCTGCCGACGGTCGAAACGATCGATGGCGGGCGCATTCAGGGCCAGCGCGACGACGAGGGCCCGTGGGGGACCTGCGGGCGGATCATGGAGCTGCGCGGCTACCGCACCGATACCGAAATCGTCTTCCGCATCGAGGACGAATTCGGCTTCTGCTGGGAGAACGACGTTTATTCGATCTGGCTACCGGGCATCCGCTGGCGCGGCGTTCCGGCGACGATGATCATCTCCAACGACGGCGATCCCATGGTGCGCGGTGACGGCATCGCCCGCATTCGCACCGTGGTCGCGCAGACCGAAGAGCAGGCGATCCATGTGAGGCAGTGGATGGACGACGCGGCCGACGGGTTTTTCTATCTCTCCATCCCGCTCGACATTTTCTCGTTCGCCAACGAAGCGGACGATGCCCGGAGCGTCTTCAACGTGTTCGCCGAAATCGACCGCTTCCTGCCGGCCCTCTCGGCGTGGACCAGCGTTTCCGTCCGCGACTTCACGGACCCGGTCGCCGTCGATTTCGTGGATCCCAACTAGGCCCACGGAGAATGGACCGCGACGCGCTTCTTCGTCAGTACGGGGTCGCCGCCGGTTCCGTCCAATTCAACACGCGCGGGCTCTCCCAGGAGGAAAGCCTGCACTCGCCCGAGCCTGGCGGAAACTGCGCCAACTGGGTGCTGGGCGACACGACCGTGACCGCACTCGCCTTCATGGCCTTCCACGACGCCTACCATGCCGGCCAGTTGGGCCTGCTACGCCGCGTCGCCGGCCACGAAGGCCAGGATCAAGTAGCGCGATCGAGGCCCCAACCCAATCCGGAAGCGGGGGGACAGCCTGGTCGCGGCGCAAAGCTCAAAGCCCACAGCCCAAAGCCGACGGCAACTGGGCTGAACGCTACTCCCAACCCTCTCCGTAATGGTGGAACAGTTCCTCACCCGACTTGATGTCGCGCAGCGCCATCAGTTCCGGACCGACGAATTCGACGTTGGGCGCGACCGAGTGGTTCACGAAACGCAGCGAGTTCTGGCCGTCGATGCCGTACTCGTTGTCGTCCTCGTCGTAGCACCACAGCACGTGCGGCCCCGACTCGGAAACCACCGGCCCCTCGTACTCGCCCAACTCCGTTCCCTCGGGAATGAAGCGCGCGGCGAAGAGGCCTTGGCCGTGGATGTTGCTCTCGCGAATGCTCAGAAAAGGACTCATGCGCGCGGAACAATATCACCGTCCCGCGCGCATTCAAGGTAGGAGGCTTTCCTCCAAAGGGTTCGCCCGCCCCGCGATCGGTCGACCGATGCACGGTCCTGCCAATCACCTGCATTTCCTTCTTCAATTGTTATGGGTGCGGGGCGGGCGTTCCACGCCATGCATCGGTCGTATCGTTCTTTGTTTCTTGGGTCTATTTCCCGTGCAGTCCGAAGACGCGGCCGTAGCGGTAGTACACCTCGAGGCACATCACCTGCACCGCCGTCGAATAGACGCGGCCGCCGTCATGGCCCCACGGTCCGACGGGGTCCCACGACCCGGTGCGCCGGCCACTGTTGAGCGGGTGCTGGCTCTTGACGATGGCGGGCACCATCGCCTTGTTCCACTTCTTCCAGCTACTGCCGCCCACCTGGAAGAGCGCCAGCGAGCCGTAGTACCAGTAGTACATGTCGATCGAGCCGTCGTCGGTGTTCCATGTGGGCAGCCGCTCCACGCAAAGGGCGGCCCCCTTCTTCACCATTTCGCTCTGCGGCGACTCGCCCAGGAATATGCGCGTCAGGATCGCGACGGCGGTCATGGAGCGCGACTTGTCCCCGGGGAACTTGTCCTGCAGTCCCTCGGGACGCGCGGGGCCGCCACCGGGGCTGTCGTAGCCCGCCTGCCCGAACTCTGGATCCGTCATCTTGTCAACGAAGCGCCGCGCACCGGCGAACGCATCGGGATCGATCAGCAGTCCCGCGTACTTGCCCGACTTGAGCGCCATGATCATCCATCCGGTCACGGAGAGATCGTTCTCGCCGCCCTGCGGCTCGTAGCGCCACGCCAAGTAGGGGTTGCGCGCCATCGAGATGAAATCGAGACCACGCTGCGCCGGCCGCTTGTAACGGACGTTGCGCGTCATCCAGTACGCCTCGGTCATGGCGAGCGTGGCAATCGCGTGGTTGTAGAGGAAGTGCTTGGACGAGCGCGTGCCGAAGCAGCCATCCTCGTCCTGCGTGCTCATCAGGTACTTGAGTCCCTTGCGCACGTTCTTGGCGAACGGCGCATTGCGGCCGCCGCGGTCGTCGTGTCCCGCACCCAGGAATGCGAGCAGCGCCAGGCCGCTCGTGCCGACGTCATAGAGCGCGCCGCCCGGACCGTCGCAGCGGTCGTCGGCGGGGTCGTGCTTCATGAAGTCGTCGCAGTCCCACTTGCCGTCCTGATCGACGTCCTGGTGATCCGCGAGCCATTTCAGCCCAAGCATCACCGCGTCGTTTTGGGGTGAGCGCGTGTTGCGCCCCTTGGCGCGCCGCCGGCCGCCGGGGCCGTCTCCGCCGCCGGCGCTGCCACCGGGACCGATGACCGAGGTCGTGCTCGGACCAGTGAAGTCGCCCATCGTGAGCCCATCGTCGCCCTGCGTCGCGTCGAATTCCTTGTCGTCGTCGGTCGACGTGACCTCATCGGTGGGATCGACGATGTCCTGCGTCTCGATGTCCTTCGGGTCCGGCTCGGGCGGAATCTCGTCTTTCTCATCGTCGATCTCGTCGTCGTCGTGATGAAGTTCCGCCTGCATGACACGCGTCGCCGGGGGCGGATTGCCGCCTACGTTGATCTGTGCCAGAACCAGCAGCAGAAGCAGGTGAATGATGGCGGAGATGCTGTACCAGGGTGTGTTGCGGATGACGCCCCGCATCGAATCCTGAAAGCTGTCCGCCTCTAGGTGGTGGTCGTTCCAGAAGCGCATTGTTTTCCTCCGTACCCGTCTGTTCGGGTGCGTCAGGCGTTGGCACAGTTGCGAACGAGCCATGCACTATCCGGTTCGGATAAACTTCGCGTATGCGACTGCGTCGGCACAACGTCCCGATCGGCTGGCGGATCACGGGTGGCCTGCTCACCGCCGCGATCCTGCCGCTCGCGATCGTCTCGTGGCTCGGCTTTCACCGCGGGCACAAGGCGATCGAGGACGCTTCGTACAAGAACCTCCAGCTCACGGCGCAGATCACCGCATCGCGCCTCGACCAGATCATCAACGACATCCAGACGGTGATCGAGGGGTTTCGTCGCGCCCCCGCCGTGGTCGCCTTCTGCGGCGGCGAAGTAGACGCGGCAAAATCACTGCCGAGACTGCTCCGCCTGCTGCATGCGACCGATGCGGCCCTGATCGACGTCTACGTGACCGATCTCGACGGGATCTGCACCGCGGCGTCGAGACCGGAAAACGTCGGACGTGACATCTCGTTCAGGAACTACTGGAAAGAGGCGCGCGCCGGACGCGTCCACGTCTCCTCTCTACTCATCGGCAAGCGCTCAAAGCACCCGGGCATCTACTTCGCCGGGCCCGTCCCGGACGCCGACGGAAACACGATCGGCGTCGCGTTCATCAAGTACGACGGCCAAGTCATTCGCGACATCATCTCGGAAGTGCGGGTCGGCGAGCGGGGGCGCGCGGTGCTCTGCGACCGCGACACGGTGATTCTCGCCCACGGTGCGGGCGAGTATCTCTTCCACAGCATGCTGCCACTCTCCCCAACGCAGATCGAACGCATTGATCCGATGCGCCGCTGGGGACAGGAGACGATTCCGCCGGCCCCGATCGCGCATGCGGCCGTCGTCTGGGGCGGCGGCGCCCGCCGCACGTTCCGCGCGAAGATGGACGACATAGAGGTCTTCGCGGGCGTGGCGGATCTCACGGAGAAGCAGTGGACCGTCATCGCCTACCAGCGCACCGACGAATTCACCGCACCACTGAAGGCGCTTTTCTGGCAACAGATTTCCGCCATCGTGCTCGTGCTACTGTTCGCCGCGCTGTTTGCGTTCAGCCATACGCGCTCCATCCTGCGACCGGTTCGCGCGCTGGCGGACGCCGCGGGGCGCGTGGCCCGCGGCGATCTCGAGGCGCGTACGGAAATCCACACCGACGACGAACTGGGCCAGTTGGCGAAGGCGTTCGATGCGATGGTGCCGCAGCTTGCGGCGGGCATGGCCATGCGCCAGTCGCTGTTGCTCGCCCACGAGGTGCAAGCCAACCTGCTACCGAACGAGGCGCCGCAGTTCGAGGGTCTCGACTGCGCCGGCGTGAGTTTCTCCGCCGACGAGACCGGCGGCGACTACTTCGACTTCATCGATCTGCGCCCGTGGGATGACAACCGGCTCGCGGTCGCCGTCGGGGACGTCGTCGGCCACGGCGTCGCGGCAGCGCTGCTCATGGCCACCGCGCGCAGCGCCGTCCGCTCGCGCGCGCGCCCGCTCGGAGAGCTGGACCAGTTCTTCAACGGGCTCAACCGCCTGGTCAGCGAGGACGTGCGCCACGGCCAGTTCATGTCGCTGCTCTTCCTC
>CBDURV010000294.1:0-5783 GCA_965369495.1 uncultured bacterium | reverse complement strand
TCGTCTGCGTCCACCATGACCTGCAGACGGTGCCGGAGTACTACGACTGGGTCGTGCTGCTCAACATGCGCCTGATTGCCGCGGGGCCCGTGGACGACGTCTTCACCACGGACAACCTGCATCTCACCTACGGCGGGAGACTCGCCATTCTCGAGCAGGCCGCCACCTCGCTACTGCGCAAGCAACGGGGCGCGCGCACGTGAGCAGCGCACTGCTGACGGTGCTTGCCGGCGCGATGGTGCTCGGCTTCTCCGCCGGCACGCTCGGCTGTTTCGCAGTGCTGCGCCGCCACAGCCTGCTGGGCGATGCGCTGGCGCACGCGGCCCTGCCGGGCGTCTGCCTCGCGTTTCTGGTCGGCATGTGGAGCGGCATCGATCCCAAGCATCCGTTGCTGCTGGGGGCGGGCGCGCTCGCAACCGCGTGGATCGGCACGCTGCTGATTCTCGGCATCATCCGCACGACGCGCCTCAAGCAGGACGCCGCGATCGGCATCGTGCTCTCGGTCTTCTTCGGCGCCGGCACCGTGCTGCTGAGCTACCTGGAGCGGGCGGGCGGCGGCCAGCAGGCGGGCCTCAAGACGTTCCTCTTCGGGCAGGCGGCGGCTCTCACCCGCGGCGATGTCGTTGCCATGTCGATCTTCGCGGCGATCATGCTCGGCACACTCGTCGTCTGTTACCGCCCCTTCAAGCTGCTCATTTTCGACCCGGGCCACGCCGCCAGCCTCGGCGTGAACGTGCGCCGCTACGAGATCATCCTGGTCTCGCTGATGGCGGTCGCGGTCGTGCTCGGCCTGCG
This sequence comes from uncultured bacterium, assembly GCA_965369495.1. GTDB lineage: Bacteria > Planctomycetota > PLA2 > PLA2 > PLA2 > JBCDBY01. Next base: position 4,988 of record CBDURV010000294.1, on the reverse strand, counting down.
CACCGTGGGCGTCGTGCTGATGGCGGCCATGCTCGTCACGCCGGCCGCCGCCGCGCGCCAGTGGACCGACCGGTTGGGTGTCATGATCATCATCGCCGGCCTCATGGGCATGACGGCGGGCGCCGCGGGCGCGTGGATTTCCGCGCTTGAAACGCGCATGCCCACGGGACCGCTGATCGTGCTCTCCGCGACCGCGCTCCTGCTCATCTCGCTGCTCATTTCGCCGCGCCGCGGACTGCTCTGGTCGTGGATGCGCCGCCGCCGCAACCGCAAGCGCGTACGCATCGAGAACCTGCTCAAGGACATGTGGCGCCTCGGCGAACAGGACAGCCGCTTCGGCGGCACGCGCGCGCTGAGCGACGTGATGGCGGTGCGCGCGGCGTCGCAGCGCGCGGTGGGCGATGCGGAGTCGGCGGGCTTCATGCGACGCCACGGCACGCAACTCACGCTCACGCCGAAGGGTCTCACGCGCGCCGCGCGCATCGTGCGCAACCATCGCATCTGGGAGTCCTACCTGTCGCACCGGCTCGACCTGGCCGACGATCACCTGCACCGTGACGCCGAAGACATGGAGCACGTGCTCGACGACGAGGTGATCGAGCAGATCGACGAGGCGCTCGGCCATCCGGCGAACGATCCGCACGGCCGGCCGATTCCGAGAGGAGCACCCGTATGAGCGACGACGCGACCATCGTGCTCACGGGTGCGGCGTGCGCCATCGCCTGCGCCATTCCCGGCTGCTTTCTCGTGCTGCGCGGCATCTCGCTCATCGGCGACGCCATCAGCCACGCCGTTCTGCCGGGCATCGTGATCGCGTTCCTGATCACCGGTTCGCTCGCCGCATGGCCGGTCGTCATCGGCGCGGGCGCGCTGGGCCTGCTCACGGTGTTCCTGATCGAATCGTTGCACCGATCGCGGCGCGTCAAGGAAGACGCTGCCATCGCGGTGGTCTTCCCGGCGCTCTTCGCGCTCGGCGTGCTGCTGTTGGTGCGCTACGCCGACCATCGCGACCTCGACCAGGACTGCGTTCTGTACGGCGAGATCCTGCTGGCGCCGATCGCGCGCCTCGACCTCTTCGGCTGGGACGTCTCGCGGCCGCTCTTCCTGCTGACCGTGATGGCCGCGCTCAACCTCGCCTTCGTCGTGACGTTCTTCAAGGAACTCAAGCTCTCGACATTCGATGCGGGCCTGGCCGCCGCCAGCGGTTTTTCGCCCGTGCTGCTGCACTACCTGCTGACCGGCGTCGTCTCGCTCACGACGGTCGCCAGCTTCGAATCGGTCGGCGCGATTCTCGTCGTCGCGTTCTTGATCGTTCCCGCGGCGACCGCCTACCTGCTGACCGACCGGCTCGGCCTGATGCTGCTGCTCGCGATGGGCTTCGGCGCGCTCTCGTCGTGGCTCGGCTACCTGCTCGCGGTGGCGCTGGACGCATCCGGCGCCGGCAGCATGACCGTGGCGATGGGCGGACTGTTCATTCTGGTCTGGCTCCTCGCGCCACGCGAAGGAGTGCTGGGGCGCGTACTGCGCGTCCGCCGGCGCAAGCGTCGCTTCGCGTTGGCGCTCGTGCTGGAACACCTCGGCCGCGAACCCACCGCGGAGTCCGACCTCGCTCCCGCCCTACGCTGGCCCGAACCGCGCATCGCGGAACTCGTCCAGAAACTCACGACGCGCGGCTTCGTGGCGACCCGCGAAGGACTGCTCGTAACGACCGAGGCGGGCAACGAATTCGTACGCGACGTCGTCGATTAGGCGGCTGGCTCGCGCGCTCGCTGCGCTTCGCGCGTTGTGGGTGATGGGTTGTGGGTTGTGCGTCGCAACCAGGCCGCCCGCCCGCGAGCGGTTGCGAAGGGGGGCAGGAAGTCCGGTTGCAGCGCTGGCGACCATCGAGGCTCAACGGCAGCTCGTGCGCCGATGGGCAGACTGGTCGCGACGCAACACTCGTCACGCACAACCCAGTACCGATCCAGGAGACCGCTATGCGTCGAGCAACTGCTCAATGTGCTCGACCTTGGTGTAGCCGCGCGAATCGAGCGCGTGACGCAGGCGCGCATAGAGGCCGACCATGCCCCACGGATCGATGTGCGCCTGTAACCGGTCGGCGGGCCAGCCGTCGAAGTGCTTGATGTGCAGCGCGAGGCGCGCCACCGGTTCGCGCACCTGCCAATAGCCGTCACGGTTCGCGGGCACCTTCCAATCCAGGTGCCCAAGGCGCTCCATGAGGCCTTCGAGGTTGGTGCAGCGGAAGTGGTAGTTGCCGATGTGCGACGCCTCGGCGGGACCGACGAAGTGGTCCAACCCGAGTGCGGTCATCTTGCGCCGCACGTTGGCGATGCCGAGTTCGAAGCGCTCGTTATTCGTCTTCGACATGGATCTCGGGCGACGTTTGCTCGACTTCCTGGACCATGTACCAGCGCCCGTCGACTCGCTCGAAGCGAGCCCGTCTGCCGCCCATCCGGGCGAACGCGAAATCGCCGCGTATCTCCCACAGGATCGGCTCCCCGTACCACACGTCGGGCTCCTTGCGATGGCGCAGCACGTGGCCGATCGTGTCGGCATACAACGCGCGCATGTCGCGCACATCCTTCAGATAGTCCACAAGCAGCGACCGCGCCTCGTCGAGAGTCAAGAAGACGATCGTCGAGTCGGGTGGCGTGCCCAGACCGTGCCGCTTGAGGATCGCATCGAGTTCGACACCCGCGGTCGCCTTGCTCGCCAACACCATCATGAAGCCGATCAGGGGCGTCCGGTCCTTGGGCCGCGTCAGGTCATACAGCGCGCCGAAGTCGCCACGCTCGACGGCCAAGTTCCAAGCGCGCGCCGTGGCTTGCGGACCCTGCTCCTTCACGAGCGGATCGGGCACGCCGCAGGCACACAATATCGACAACACGACGATCGCTCGCATGACCTACCCCCCGCAGAATCCCACGTAATCGACGTAGCCCGGGAACTCGACGCCGGGTGCGCAGTAGGTGCACTTGGGGTTGGCGCGCACCTTGAGTTCGCGGAAGGTGGCGGCGAGTGCGTCGTAGACGAGCAAGCGGCCGTACAGCGGATCGCCGACGCCGATGATGATCTTGATCACTTCGACCGCCTGCAGCAGGCCGACGATGCCGGGCAGCACACCCAACACGCCCGCCTCGGCGCACGAGGGAACGGTGCCGGGCGGCGGCGGTTCGGGATAGAGGCAGCGATAGCAGGGGCCGTGGCCGCGGTGGAAGACCGACGCTTGGCCCTCGAAGCGATAGACGCTGCCGTGCACGTTGGGCTTGTCGTGCTTGATGCAGGCGTCGTTGACGAGGTAGCGCGTCGGGAAGTTGTCGGCGCCGTCCACGACGAGATCGAAGTCGGGCACGATGCGGTCGGCATTGGTCGAGTCGAGCCGCTCCTGGAAGCCGACCACATGCACATTCGGGTTGATGTCCCCGATCGTGCGACGCGCCGATTCGACCTTGGGCATGTCCACGCGCGATGTCGGGTGAAGCACCTGCCGCTGCAGATTGGATTCGTCCACAACGTCGGGATCGACAATGCCGAGCGTGCCGATGCCGGCGGCGGCGAGATAGAGTGCCGCGGGCGATCCCAGCCCCCCGGCCCCCACCAACAGGACTCGAGCGGCCTTGAGCTTTTCCTGCCCCTCGACCCCTACCTCCGGAATGATCAGGTGGCGGGCGTAACGGCGGCGCTCTTCCGCACTCAGCCCTTCCCCCTCGGCGCGCACCGGCAATCCCGCCCGGGACCACTCCACGAAGCCGCCCGTGACGTTGAAAACCCGTTCGTAGCCGAGTTCGATGAGCGCCTTGGCGGCCAGCAGCGAACGCACGCCGGTTTCGCAGAGAAGGTATACGGGCCTGCTGCGGTCCGGGAGCACGGCGTCGGCGCGCAGTTCGAGGTAGCCGCGCGGTAGCTCCAGCGCGCCCTCGGGGCTGCCCGCCGCCATCTCCGCGCTTTCGCGCACATCGACCACGACCGCGCCCTTCGCGGCGGCGGCAAAAGCCTGCTCCGGCGTGGCGGCGGGAATCGATCCCGATAATTCGGCGAGTAGCTCCTTCGCGTTGCGCGGCGGCACGGTTATCAATGGTAGAGGCATGGACCTCTATCCGACAAACATTCAGCAGGTGGACGCGGACACGCTCGGCATCCACTGGAACGACGGCGTCGAATCGACCTTCAACGTCTACAAGCTGCGCTGCGCCTGCCCGTGCGCCAACTGCGTGGACGAGATGACCGGCGAGAAGCTGCTCGACCCCAAGCGCGTCGCCGCCGACGTCAAGCCGGTGAACCTCGCGCAGGTCGGCAACTACGCCATCCAGATCAGCTGGTCCGATGGCCACGATACCGGCATCTACTCGTGGACGAGGTTGAGAGTCCTGGCTGACGACTTGGAGTGAGCGGCCCGCGACGCCCAGCTCTGTGCCTCTGGCACTGCACCTGACGGCGCAGTAGCTGCGTCACCGCCTCGTTGCATGCTCCGTCGCCGTCAGGCGCCGGGCCGGCAATACTGCTCCGGCCACAGCTTCCTCGCCGTTCCTCGATCTGAACGCCGCGTGCTCGCTCGGGTCATCGGGAGGGCGTGAGCGGCTGAGAACGAGCTCGCTCGCTGCGCTTCGCGCGTTGTGGGCTTTGGGCTCAGGGCTTTGCGTCGCAACCAGATCGCCGCGGGGCGAAGCCCGAGCCGTTGGGTCTCGGTCGATTGCGGCGTCGCCACAAAACTCCCAAGGCCCCTTCGCATTCCTTCGCAGTCGGTTGGCCTGGTCGTGACGCAAAGCTCAAGGCCCAAACCCCAAAGCCGATCCCGGACAACGCTGTGGTGCTACGCCATGGACAAGGCGTGTTCGGCCAGCGGACGCAACGGAGCCGGTCCGGCTAAGGCTAGGCGGCGCAGGGTGGAGAGGCCGGTGTCACCGCAAAGGCCTAGGCGGTCGAAAACGACTACGGCAACGGTGTCCATGCCGGGGCAGTAGTCGAATTGCTCGCGCGCGCGGCGCACC
>CBDURV010000293.1:0-5815 GCA_965369495.1 uncultured bacterium | reverse complement strand
TGGAGACGATCGAGAAGATCGACGAGGAGTGCACGAGTCGCTTCTCGGAGACCTTCGAGCAGGTCACCGAGCAGTTCAAGATCGTCTTCCGCAAGCTCTTCGGCGGCGGCAAGGCGGAGATTTTCCTCGAGGATCCCGAGGACGTGCTCGGCTCCGGCATCGAGATTCGCGTGCGCCCGCCGGGCAAGGAGCTGCGCAACATGGCGCTGCTCTCCGGTGGCGAGCGATCGCTCACCGCGGTGGCGCTGCTCTTCGCGATCTACCAAACGAAGCCGCCGCCCTTCTGCCTGCTGGACGAGGTGGACGCCGCGCTGGACGAGTCGAACACCGTGCGCATGTGCGAGATGGTCCGCGAGTTCGCGCACGGCACGCTCTCCAAGAAGGGCCAGTTCGTGATCATCACCCACGCGCGTCCGACGATGACCATCGCCGACACGCTCTACGGTGTGACGATGCCCGAAGCCGGCGTCAGCCGCCGAGTCGCCGTCCGCTTCGAGGACATCGAGGCCGGCGCGGTCGTTGGATTGAATTAGCGAGTCCCAAAGCTCAAAGCCCAGAGCCCAAAGCCGTAGTCTGTGGGGCTTAGACATGCGCGCACTCGTCCGATTATTGGGTTCCTGCTTCGGGCTCGGATTGATTCCGAAGGCTCCCGGTACGTTCGGGACGCTGGGCGGGGTCGCGATTGCGTGGTTCCTGCCGGATGAGAGGGCGCTGCTCATCACGACGCTCGTGGTCACCGTGGTGGGCGTGGGACTCGCCACGCTGGCCGAAAAGCACGTGGGCGGGACCGACCCGCAGTGGTTCGTGCTGGACGAAGTTGCCGGTTATCTGGCCGTGCTCATCGGGCTGCCGTTTCATGAGCCGTGGCTGCTGGCCGCCGCTTTCGTCGCCTTTCGTCTGTTCGACATCACCAAGCCGTGGCCAATTCGCAAGTTCGAAGAGTTGCCGGGCGGCGTGGGTGTGATGGCCGACGACCTGATCGCCGCCGTCTACGCGCACCTACTCATCTCCATTCCGCTCGTGTTGTATTTGGGAAGCTAGAAACATGGCCCGCAGCAAACTCTCGTTCCGCGAAGGCGACACGATCGTCCTCGAACCGACCGCCTGGGGTGATCGCGGCGCCGCCGTCGCCGAGCACGAAGGCATTCGCTTCCGCGTCTACGGTGCGATTCCCGGCGAAAGCGCGCGCGTGCGGGTGCTGCACATCAGCCGCGGCGGGCCGGTTGCCGAAGCGCGTTTTTTGGAACCGGCGGGCGATCCGCATCCGGCGCGGCGCGACGTGCCCTGTCCGATCCACGACAAGTGCGGCGGTTGCGGTATGCAGCAGGTGACGGAGGAGTGGGCGCTCGAGGCCAAGGTCGAACAGGCGCGCGCGCTGCTGCCCGATGGCGCGGCGTGGGAGGAATCGATCGTCTCGCCGCGTGCGTTCGGCTATCGCGCCAAGACGTTCATGCTGCCTCAGCGGGTGGGGCGGACGCTGCGTTTCGGGGCGCGCCCGCCGCGCGGCAACCGCAATATCGACACCACCGGTTGCGCCGTGCTGTTGCCCGCGGTGGAGTCGGCGTGCGCCGTGATTCGAGATCGGCTCGGAACGCAACTCGGCATCGAATCGATCCTGCGCAGCGTGCTGGTGCGCTCCAACCGGCGTGGCAAGGTGCAGGTCACGCTTGTGCATCGCGGGCCCGCCGCCGGCATCCGCGCCGCCGCCGAATCGCTGCCGTTCGCGCGCATCTTTCTGCAACAGCACGACGCACCGGGCAACCTCGTCTGCTCGGAAGAGCCCGAGATACCGATTCGCGGCCAGCGCACCGTACTCGAGCACTTCGGCAGCCGGATTGTCGCGGCGGTGCCGCCGACATCGTTCATGCAGGCCAATCCCGACGTCGCGGCGGCGCTCTACGGTCTCGCTTCCGAACTGTTCGTGGGCCAGGCGTGGGGCGAGATCTACTGCGGTTCCGGTGTCGCGGGCCTCATGGCGCTGCGCGACAACGAAGAGGCGCGCCTGACCGGCATCGACCGCTCCCCGCGCGCCATCGCGGCGGCCAAGTCCAACGCCGAGGCCAACAAGCTGGATGAGCGTTGCGACTTCCAGGCGCTGGCGGCCGAGGATCTGGGCGAGGTGAGCTGGGACAGCGTTCTGCTCAACCCGCCGCGCACGGGCTGTCACGAGTCGGTGCTCGACACCGTGCAGCGCAGCGGCGCCAAGCGCGTGATCTACATGTCGTGCAATGCCGTCACGTTGGCACGCGACATCGAACGACTCGGCTGGAACGTCGTCTCCCTGCGCGCCGCGGACATGCTGCCGCAGACCCCGCACCTCGAGTTGCTAGCCGTCTTGGAACGATAGTCCGTCCGCCGCCGGTTCAAACTCCAGCACGGCGCCCTCTTCCGCCTCGATCGCGGCAGCCACTGCGGCGCGCGACCCGGGCGACACGAAAAAGACGATGCAACCGCCGCCGCCGGCGCCGCACACCTTGCCGGCCAGCGCGCCGGCGCTCTTCGCCGCCGCGATGAGCGCCTCGATGCGTTCGTTGCTGACGATGGGCGCGAGGGTGCGCCGCGCCGTCCACTCGTCGTCGAGCGCGCGAGCTGCCGCGTGAAGGTCGCACGCCTCGACGGCGGCGCGCATGCGGTAGGCGCACTGGTTGATGCGGTTGAGCGAGGCGCGCACCTCGAACTCGCCGTCGAGGAATCCGCGCAGCACCTCCCAGTTGTTCATGCCGCTTTCGTGATCGAGGCGCGTGTCGGCCAGCAGCAGGTGCTCGCGCAAAAACGCCGGGCCGCCATCGAGCGCGTGCCGCACGACGCCGTCGAAGGTCGCCTCGAGCGCCATCGCGCCGCCGAAGAGCGGCGGATAGTAGTCCTGGTAGCCGGTGGGCAGGCCGAGCAGGCGCGTCTCGAAATTCTGGATAAAGCGCAGGTAGTGCTCGGCATCGACTTCGCGGCCGGTAAACCGCAACAACGCCGCGCCGAGAGCCACCGACAGCGCGCTCGATCCGCCCAGCCCGGACTGGCGCGGCACGCCGCTGCGCAGCGTCACCGTCAGCGACCGGTTGGGGGCGAGCGCTTCGACCAGGCGCGTGGCGAGGCCCAGTCGGTCGTGCTTAAGGCGGTCCACGTCGCACTGGACGGTCTGGTCCAGATCGAGGCTGCGGATCTCCACGATGCCGTCGTCGCGTGCGGTCACCGTCGCCTCCGCGCGCAGCGCCAATGCGACGTTGACGGTCATGGCGGGAGCCTCGAGCAGGTGGCAGAGCGGCCAGAGGTCGAGGGTGCCCCCGGCCAGATCGACACGGGTGGGGGCGGACGCATGAGCGGTCACCGGCATGGGCCCTACAAACTAAGCTAGGAGTCTATCCGAGCAACCAGCTGGATTCAGCCGGCTGCGAAGCCCCTGGATCTTCTCCGGGCCTCGTCCGCGTAAACTTCATCTAATACGCCATCCTCGGCCCGGCTCGCCCAGCGTCTTCTCGCTCGGCTTCGGTCCGACGCTGGTTACTCGGACAAACTCCTTGGGGACCTCCATGAAAGCCACCCAACCCGCAGCCCTGCCCGTCATCGGTCTCACGTCACGCACGATGCCCTTTCGTGCCGCCCGCAAGGATCGGCCGACGGAGACGGTCACCCGCTCCTACATCGATGCGGTCGAACGCGCCGGGGGCCTCTGCCTCATGCTTCCCAACACCGATCCGGCGCGCGCCGAGGCGTATCTCGACCGCATCGACGGCCTGCTGCTGACGGGCGGGGACGACCCCGATCCGATTCTCTTCGGCGAGGATCCGCACCCCCGGATTGATCTGGTCGATCCGCGCCGCGACCATTTCGAAATTGCGCTTGTGCAGGGCGCGCGCGCCCGGAATTTGCCGCTATTCGGCATCTGCCGCGGCGTGCAGATCCTCAACATCGCGCTCGGCGGCGACATCTATCAGGACGTGCCGAGCCAGACTGGGACGGGACTCCAGCACACCCAGCGCCGCCTCGACGATGGGCCGTGGCATGCCGTGGATATCCGCGCGGAATCGCACTTGGCCAAGATCGTGGGCGCACGGCAGATTCGGGTGAATTCGTTTCACCATCAGGCGTGCCGCCGCCCGGGGAGCGGACTTTCGGTCTGTGCGACCGCCGGAGATGGAATTGCCGAGGCGCTCGAGGACTCCGGGCAGGCTTTTTGCCTAGGTGTGCAGTGGCACCCCGAATTGGGGGGCGACGGGGGCGCCGAGTTGTTCGACGCGTTCGTGCAATCGGCCCGGATTTTCACCCAAAACGAACGGAAATCGAGCCCGGCAGCGTCCAATCCGGGAGAAACCCCCCGCACCGGACGATAATGGTCTCGGGCTCTCAATGTCCGCCGGAGTCTGTACCCGTCTCATCTTCGTCATGCAGCGCAAACCGCGAATAATTCTCACGATTGGCGCCCTTTTGGGCGCGGTCGCGACCGGATTCCTGGTCGTCGCCCTGCTGGGCGATGCCGGGGATGAGCGGATCGGGCGCGCGACCGATCGCGGAGCATCGAGCCGCGACGAGTCCAGCCGCTCTCGCGGCGGCGTGACGGTGCAGAAAATGACCGATGAACGCATCCGCCGCGAGCGAAATGCCAGCATGCCGCTGGGCACCATGATCCGCTCCGGCAGCCGTCAGCCCATGGACAGCGCGCTCACCGTCGCGGAGCGCAGCAGCATGTCGCTGGAGGTGCTGCAGATCCTCCAGACGATCCGCACCAACGACAAGTCCAAGCGCAGCCAGAACCAGGCGCTCTACAACAAGCTCGTCAAACACGTCCGCAAGCTCGGTCGCCACATGCCGCGCGAGACGCGCAACGAACTGGTCTCGATGATCGATTCCGTCGATCCCACGTGGCGACGTCTGATCGGCGCCACGCTGGGCAACCTGACGGGCGATGTCGAGACGGCGAAGATGCTGCTGATCAAGCTCGAGGCGCGTCCCAAGAACCTCTACACGCGCCAGGCGTTGCTGTTGGCGCTGGAGAACATGGAGGTCAAGGAGGTGCTGCCTTCGCTCCTGCGCATGCTGGGCGACGGGCACGACCAGGAGGACCGCATCGTTCGCGCGATCGGACGCATCGGCGGTCGCGGCGCGACCGATACGCTGCTCAAGTACCTCGACCGCAATGCGATCAACCGCACGACGGCCCGCGAGATCGAGCGCATCCTCGGCGCCGGCGGCGATCCGGTGGTGCTGCGCAAGGTGGCCAAGGGGCTCGAGTCGAACAGCGTAAACAAGCGCGTCTCGATGCTGCATGTGCTGGGCTCCTCGCGCAGTGCCGAGCACGCTCCGGTGATCCGCAATCTGCTCGCCGGCGAGACCGACCCGCGCGTCAAGTCGGCGGCCATTCGTGCCCTCGGCAATATCGGCGACGAGCAATCGGGCCAGATGCTGCTGGACCTCGCGCAGGGCTCCGACCCCACGACCGCCAACCAGGCGATCAACGCCATCCACTCCATTCGCAATGGGGCGACCGTCACGGCGCTGGCCAGCCGCTGGGACCGGCTGGACGATCGCGCGCGCTACGCCGTCATGGGCGCCGCCGCGCGTATTTCGCGCCCCGACGACAAGGTGATCCAGATCGCCCACGACTCGCTCAACGACGACAACGAGCGGGTCCGCAACTACGCGGCGCGCGTGCTGGGCCAGTCGCGCAACGAAAAGCACGTGGAGGTGCTCGGCAGCTACCTGCGCAGTGCGCGGACCGCCCGCGAACGCTCCGTCGCGATTGCCGCACTGGAGCGCATCGGAACGGAAAAAGCGGCCGAAGAGGTGCTGCGCAGCGTCAACACCCTGCCCGAGCGGCAGCGGG
>CBDURV010000292.1:0-5817 GCA_965369495.1 uncultured bacterium | reverse complement strand
AATCATCTCGGACCCCAATCCGCTGATCGACACGCGCTTCAGCGACATCGGCGACGGCTTCGAAATCGGCGGTTCGGTGTTCGGCGACGCCGACGGTGACGCGGGCGGCACGACCATCGACTTCTTCTTCGATATCGACAACAACACGGCGGATGACTTCAAGATTGGGTTCAAGGTCACGCTCGACAACGGGTTCGGCAACTCCGCAGCGGCGAACGGCCCTGGCGGATTCGCGGAGTCGCTGCTCGACTTCTTCCATGATGGCACCATCTTGCCGGACGACTCGTTCGTCGAGTGGGACTCGGACGCCGATGGTGACGGCTCGGACGCGGACACGACCGATTTCACGTTCTTCGTCACCGTGCTGGCCGGCGCCCCCGTCACCACGATCGGCGGCAGTTGGGGTGCGGAGATCGAGATCTTCGACATCGACAGTGACGCGACCGCCGCGCTCAACGCCACGATCACGATCGACAGCATCGTGAACTTGACGGGTCCGGCGCCCGTGATCCCGGAACCCGGCACGTGGGTGCTCATGAGCCTCGGCGCGCTGGGATTCGCGCTGTATCGCCGTCGCACGAAGAACTAGCACTATCAAGGCGAGCGGGCGCGGTCGCCGGCTCGTCGAACAGACTTCTCATTCGGAAAAGGAAAATCACCCGGCACTCGCCGGGAGAAGGGGAATCCATGAAGAGACGTTCACTTCGCACGACCTGCCTGATCGTGCTCGCAGCCGCGCTGGTCGCCACGCCGGTCTTGACCACGTCCGCGCAGGCGAGTGAGCCGTTCATCGGCCAGATCATCATGTTCGGCGGAAATTTCGCGATCCGCGGATATGCCCAGTGCGATGGGCAGTTGCTCCCGATCGCGCAGAACACCGCGCTGTTCTCGATTCTGGGCACCACCTACGGTGGCGACGGCCGCACGACGTTCGGGCTGCCCGATCTGCGCGGGCGCGTTGCCGTGCACACGGGCAACGGTCCGGGCATTCCCTCACGGAATCTGGGAGCAAAGTATGGCGCGGCGACCCGCGTGCTCACCACGGCCCAGATGCCGTCGCACACCCACACTGCCACCTCCAAGTTGAGGGGCACTGCCGCTGCGGGCAACGTCGAGGATCCCACTGGCGCCGTTCTGGCACAGGAGAACCGCGAGGACCAGTACCGCAACGGCGGCGCCACTCCCGATGTCGACATGGCGGCCGGATCGGTGGAGGTAACCAACGGCAACACGGGCGGCAACCAGGCTCTCGACCTGAATCAGCCGTCTCAGGTGGTCAACTTCCAGATCGCGCTGGTTGGCCTCTTCCCGTCGCGGAGTTAGCGCAGCCCGACGCGATCGACGTGAGCCCGCGGCTAGCCGAGGCGGCCGGCCGCGGGCTATTTTGTGGCGGAAGACCATGATTCGAACCACTCTTGCCATCGTGATCGCTGCCTCGACGTGCGCCTGCGCCGACGCGCCCGCCGATCTAAGCCAGGAGTTACGTCTCGCGCAGGAATTGCTCGCCGCCGAGAAGTACGACGAGGCGTACGCAAAGTTCGAGCGCGTCGAGGCCGCGAGCCACAACGCCCTCGCCCAGTTCACGCTCGGCCTGTTCTGGAAATTTGGCTGGGGCCGCGAACCCAATCCCGCCAAGGCGGCGGTCTGGTTCGAAAAGGCCGCCGAGGGGAAGATCCCGGCGGCGGAACATCTCTACGCCGAGATCCTGCTCGACGGCGTGCATCGCGACACGGATCCCGCGGAGGCGGCGCACCTCTATCAACGCGCCGCCGACCACGGCCACCATGGGTCGCTCTGCGCGCTCGCCACGCTCTACGAGAAGGGCGACGGCGTGCCGCGCGACCAAGCCAAGGCGGAGTCGCTGCTCCGCCAGGCCGCCGCCCACGGCGTCGTCGAAGCGCAAACTCGTCTGGGGCACCAAGGGCTGGCGGCCAAGAACTACCGCGCCGCGTTCGGCTGGTTCAAGCAGGCCGCCGACCTCAATGACCCCGAAGCGCAGTTCCAGATCGGGATCATCGTTCGCGACGGCTTGGGCGACACGGCCAATCCCCATGTGGCAGCCGAGTGGTTCGAGCGCGCGGCGGGGCAAGGTTACACGCGCGCCTACCTACCCACCGGCGCACTCTTCCTCGACCACGGCCACGACTTGCCGGAACCCGACGAGTTGGCGAAGGCGTACATGTGGCTGAGCGCGGCCGCGCGCCTGACCGATGACGCCGCCGCCGCGAAGCCGCTGCTTGAAAAAGCGATCGCCCTCATGCCGTCCGACTGGCGCCCCGACCTCGACAAGAAGGTCGACGCGCACTTCAGGAAGCACGCCGGCTGACAAGCCGCAGCACGGGGCGCTCAAGCGCGAACCAGGATGCGCTGGCCATGACGACCGTCAACGCGAGCCCGCCCAAGCCATAGAGCAGCCAGTGATCCGCGGCGTTCATCGACCGCGCGCGCATGAGGCGATCCACTCCGTTCAGGCAGGGCACGTGCCAGAGGTAGAAGCCATACGAGATCGTGCCGAGATAGCGCAACGGGTGGGTCTCCAGCAGCGCGCACGTGCGACGCGAGATCGGCGCCGCGACCACGAGCACCGTCAGCAGCAACGGGACAACGGGCAGCGTGTAGCGGCCGTAGTAGATCTGCAGGCGCTGGTCGAAGCCGGTGCCGAGGATGACGATGGTGGCTGTTGCCGCGATCCAAAAAGCGGCATCCGCAACGCGCGGCCGATCGAGCAGGCGGCGCGCCCGCGCCGCCAGAAACATTCCCCCAGCCGCGACTCCCAGCAGGAAGTGCGGCAGGTGTGCGAGCAGCGAATGACTCAACACTGCCCCGTTCGGACGGACCCATGTAAGCACCCGGTCCGCCGGCCACGCGATGGGCATCGTCACGCTGCGCATGACCCAGAAATGCAAGCCGTACGCGGCGCCGCCGAGCGCGAGCACGACGGCGATGCCCCAGCGTCCGCGTGCGGCGAGCAGGACGAGCGGCAGCAGCAGATAGAACTGCATCTCGACTGCGATCGTCCAGAACGGCGCGTTGATGCTGAAGATCGAGAACTCGGTGAAGTTGAACAGGAACGCGTAGTGCAGCGCGATGTCCACGCCCGATCCCGGCGCAAGCCAGTAGCCGTCCAGAACGACCAGAACCGTCAGCGCCAGGTAGTAGCCGGGCACGATGCGCGCGAGGCGGCGGATGGCGTAGCCACGCCACCGCGGTGGCGCGGTGGCTCCCCAAAACGGCAGCGCCAGCAGGAATCCACTCAGCGTGAAGAACAGGCTTACGCCGTGGTCTCCCCTCGGCAGCAGACGCCACAGGTCGATGAACCCGACGCTGGCCGTCGTTCGAACGGTCTGGTCGAAGTGGACTCCGAAGACCGCCAGGGCGGCGATTCCCCGCAATCCGAGCAGACCACCCAGATGGATTCGCTTGCTATCCATTCATGGTCAGGCGTTCGAAGAGTGTGACGTACTCGGAGAGGTCGCGCTCGCCGGGGTTCTTGCCCAACCCCTCGAGTCCTGCATTGGCGGCGGCCTTCGACTCGATGCGGCTGAGTGCCTGCACGCAGGCAAGGCGGTCGTCGTCGGTCTCGGCTCGCAGCAGGTAGTGGCCCAAGGGCTCGACGGCGTCGTCCGCGCCGCGCCGGCCGAGCGCCCATGCGGCCGCCGTGCGGACGCGCATCTCCTTCGCTACCAGGGAGCGCAGCGCAAGTACACGCAGAGCATCAGTCGGCTCCGGAAGCTCCGCGACAGCCAGCAACACCGCGCTGCGTCCCGTGGTGTTGAGCTTCTCCCAGTGGCCCGCGATGAGCTCCAGCGATTTCGCGTTGCGAATGAACTGCATCGCCTCCTGCGCCGCTTCGGCATAGACGCCGTCCGGTGCGTTCAGCACAGCCAGCAAGCGCTCCACCGCGGCCTTGTCGCCGAGCTGGCCGAGCGCGCGCAGGGAATTGCGAATGACGGCATTGTCCTTCGACTTGGTCAGCACGTCCAGCACGACCGGTACGTAGCGCTCATCCCGTGTGCGACCGAGAATCTGCACGGCCGATGCGCGCGCGACCGGCGGCACGTCCTCGATCGCCGAGGCCAGACGTGACGCCCCCCCCGTGGGCCACGCGCTCACGACAGCAAATCGGGTGGCCTGGTCGAGCTCCTTCACGGCGAGAAGCTCAATCAGCGCGCGCTCCGCCTGCGCGCCCCCGATGCCCCCAATGACTCCGATGAGAGCCTGCTTCCGCAAGCCCTGAGCCCGTTCGACACGACCGAGGAGGTCCGGCACGACCGCTTCGACACCGATCCCCTCGAGCGCTGTACAGAGCGCGGGAAGCGTATGCTCGATGTCGAGCCCGTCCATGCGCGACACGAGGTAGGCAGCCAGTTCGGCGTCTCCCTCGCACGCGCCAAGCGCGCGACCCAAGGGCGCGCGCAATTCGGGAGGCTCGATGTCGAAGAGCAACTTCGACAAGGTCACGCGCGCCTCGTCGCTCAGCGCGGGGCCGATTGAAGCCGCGGCACTGGCGAGTGCGTTGGCGGTGGCGGAGTCAGGGGCCGCGATGCATCGCGCGAGCAAGTCGCAAAAGTGAGCCTCGTCGCGCGACACGCGGCGAACCGCGACCGCCGTTTCGAACTCCGCCGGCCGATCGTAACGTTCGCCGGAAAGTTCATGCGCCGCCTCCCGCATGCCCTCGTAGAGCTTCGAACGCGGTCGTACGTCGTCAAACTCAGAGACGTTTCGAAAGAGATCGACGACCACGAAAATGCAGGCCGCCCAGACCCACAGCAACACCAGCAGCACCGGTCGAATGCGACGCGGCTTGCCACCCTCATCCACGGCTTCACCCATGCGCCCTAGGATATCCAATGCGAGCGCTGGTGCGGCTGTCGAATATTCACCACATTTGGTGTGTACTACCGGCATGATCGTCACCAGTACCGATTCCATTCCCGGCCGCGAGATCACCGAAATCATCGGCGTCGTGCGTGGCAACAGCGTGCGCGCCAAGAACTGCCGTCGTGAAATCATGGCAGCTTACAAGGGCAAGGTGGACGGCGAAGTCGCGGGCCTCACGGCGTTGTTGTCCGAAGCGCGAGAGGCCGCCTACCAGCGCATGATCGATGACGCGCGCGGTCAGGGCGCCGACGCCGTGCTCAACGTGCGTTTCACCACCAGCATGGTGGTGGAAATGATCTCGGAAATGCTGGCTTACGGGACCGCGGTCCGACTCGACTCGCGATGATCGAGTACCACAGCGACCTGTCGCGCATCGACGCGGCGGATCTGGACGGTTTCTTCAGAGGCTGGCCCAATCCGCCCACGCCCGCACTGCACCACCGCCTGCTGGAACAGAGCGCGCACTTTGTCGTTGCCGTCGAATCCGGCAGCACGCGCGTCGTCGGTTACATCTCGGCCATTTCGGACGGCGTGTTGTCGGCGTACATCTCGCAACTCGAGGTTCTGCCCGCCCTGCGGCGCAACGGCATCGGCTCCGAACTCGTGCGCGCCATGCTGGAACGACTCGACGGGATCTACATGGTGGATCTCATCTGCGACGCCGACGTGCAGCCGTTCTACGAAAAGCTCGGCCTGACGCGCTGGACCGGCATGATCCGTCGCAACTACGCAGCACTTGAGAGCTAGAATCGAGTCCATGGAGACGGAAAACCCGCGTGAAGACTCCCCCAGCGAGGCGGCGCGCGAGTTCTTCGACCTGCTCCTTCGGGAGCAGTGGCACGATGTGGCGGCGCGATTCCCGACCTATGCGTTGCAGAACTTCGTCGCGTGGGCCAAGAAGGGACGGGAGCCGTGGCCGCAGGCGACGGCCAAGGA
>CBDURV010000291.1:0-5819 GCA_965369495.1 uncultured bacterium | reverse complement strand
GGGAGAGGCGCGCGTGGCACTGGCGGAACGCGGTCTAAAGCCGCTCGCGCAAGCGCACCATCAGGTCCATCTTCTCGTGGAGGATGGCCACGATGAGAGCGCGCGTGTTCTCCTCGTGCAGCGAGAACACGTAGTGGTGCTGACAACGCGTGACCTTCAGTTCGGGGCGGTGAGTGATCGGCGCCGACGATGGTGCTTCGCCTTCCGCGATGGCATGAAAACAAGCGGCAAGGGCGGCCTCGTAAGCGTCGGCCTGTTCAAGGCCCCAGGTCTCGATCGTGTAGATCGCGATCTCGAGTAGGTCGTCTTCTGCGTCCGGCGTGAGTCGGTACTCAGGCATCAGCCTTGCGACTGGCCTGGTTGCGAGCTTGCTGGAAGACCTCTCCTACGGTGCGACCGGATGCGCCGTCGGTCTTTGTCCTTTGGATGCGCCTTTCCAAGAGAGCTTCAAGTTCCGCCAAGGCCGAATCGTCGCCGTGTGCACCGAGCGTGCTGGCGAGAACGAACTCCTTGATCGACTTGCCCTGTAGGGCGGCCATGGCTTTTAGCCTTTGGTGCTGCTCGACGGTGACATCGATCGAAATGCGGCTCATGGTGGACTCCTCGCGCGCGGCCGGCCCCTGACTCGCATCGCCATGGACCCACATTTTGATATTAACACACAAATGTGACTCGCGGTCGTACCCAGCCTCCCGCGAAGCAGCCAAAGGAGAGGGGCGCGGGGAGAGGAGCAGGCGATTGCCCAGCGCGTGCGGCAACGCTGCCGCGCGCACCGAACGGAACCACCGCGTCACGCAAGAGTTACGCCGACCGGGTGGCGATGGTGTCGCGGTGTTAGCGGCTCCGCGGCCCACGAAGGCGGACGGTGACGATCTTGTCGTCGAGCTTGGGCAGCGGCTCCGAGTGCGGGCGGATGCCGGCGTGCTCGACCGTTACGTGGCAGTCGCCGAAGGGAGCGCGATCGAACGAGAAGCGCCCGCTTGAATCGCAGCGCGTCGCCCAGTCCGGGTCGGCAGGCTTTCCCTTTGCTACCAGGCGCACGAGAGCTCCGCGCGCCGGCGTGCCGTCCGGTGCGAGAACCACGCCTTCGACCAATCGTCCGCGGTTCAAGCCCACGTTCCATCGAACCGATTCGCAATCGGCGTGATCCGGGAGCAGGAGCCAGCAATTGGCGCGACCCGGTGCCCGCAGCCGCAGGAAGGTTCGCCCGGCTGCGGGGCGCGGGAAAGTGAACGTGCCCGCCACACCCGGAATGGTCCTGCGCGTGCCGTCGGCCCCCACGATTTGCGCGGAAAGCCCGTCGAGCGCTTTGCCGAAGTCGTTGCCGGACACATGCACGGTCACGACCTCTGGGTCCGTCAGACGAAGCTTCACATCCTCCACGCTGTCCCCGGCATCGACCTGCACTGGCTGCATGCGTCGATCGATAACTGTGGGTCTATCGGGCCCGATGGCAGCCAGCCGGTAGGGTCCGGGAATCAACCCCGAGATACGGAAACGCCCGGCCGCGTCGGTCTGCGCGCTACCGGCATCCCGGCGCTCGCTGGTGTATTCGTCAAACCACCCGTCCGTATCCGCCAGAATCGCAGCGACCGATTGGTCGGCGACGGGCCGCCCGTCATGGCCGACTAGGCGGCCGGCGATCTCGACGTTGGGCCACACGCGGATGACGTAACCGCGAATCCACTCTCCCGGCGCCACATCGATGGTCGGCCCGACCGCGCGCGAGCCGGACTTCCACGCCGGGACAGGCCCGCTCAGTGCGAGTCGGAGGCGACCGGGGGCGCGCGTAAGATCGAACGTGCCGTCCGGTTGGACCCTGGTTCCACCGACGGTCGCGATCGTCCCGAACTCGCCCTCGACGCGTCCGGAGATACGGCAAGGCTGCGGCTTGGGTGCAAGCACGACGACTCCAAAGTCGACATCGCACCCGGGATCGACAATCAACTCGCGCTGGACGAACTCGTGTGAATCCGACCAGAACCTCACGGTCAGGCGCCGGCGCGCGCGGGTCGAAAACGGGTCGCTTTCGACGTGGCCGAGCCCGTCCACGCGTGTCACGTCGGACCAACCCTTGTCGTCGCGGTACATTCCGTGGCTCACAATGCCCTTGACCAATGGCGCGCCGTCACGGGTCAGGACACGTCCACGAATTCGAGATGTCGCGCGCAGCACGATTCGCACGCTTTGGCTGGGTTTGCCCCAATAGGTCTCGGTCTCCCCGACGCCCGCGCCGGGGTGCTCCGCGTGAATCGCGCACGGCACGCTGGTCTTGAACTCCAGCCGGAATCGGCCTCGGGAGTCGGTTCGTGTCCGCTCGTTCCACCAGCGCACGTCGGCCGCCTCGACGGGGCGTCCGGCGTGGTCCACAACGACTCCGGAGTACTCACTGCTCACCACCTCCGGGGCAGCGGCAGCCTGCGGATCGACGGCGTACGGCGGCGCGGAGATGTCCGAACTCACCGGCGCACCCGGTTCGCGCCCGCCGCGCCGCGCAGTCCGACTTTCAAACTGCAACCAGGCGAGCAGGCCCAGCAGGATCGCGCACAGGAAGAGGGCACCTACGCGGATTCGCATGCAGCGCCATCGTACGGCGCAGCGGCCTCGATCGAACGCGCGCTACCGAATGCCGTCTACTGCGACGCCTTGCGCGCCTTGAGGATGGCTTCGATCAGCTCTTCGGGGACTTCGCACGGGACTTCGTCCTTCGCCTCGCAGCCGAGGTCGTCGAGAACGCGTTGGCACGTGCGGTAGCTCTTGATGTACGCGATGCAACTCGGGCACATTGCGAGATGCTTCTCGAACGTCGTGCGCTCGTCGTCGGGCAGCGTCCCGTCGACGTAGTCGATAATGAAGTCGGCCAGTTCCTGGCAAGTCATCCGTGGTTCAATTCCCGAAAGTACGGGTCGAGCAACTGTCGCAGCGCAAGGCGCGCCCGGTGGAGTCGCGTCTTGACGGCGCCCGGCGTCAGCCCGAGCAACGCCGCCGTCTCGCCCGTATCGATGCCTTCGATGTCGCGCAAAAGCAGCACGTTACGGTAATTATCCGGTAGCTCGTCGATCTGCTTGCGAACCAGATCGCGCTCTTCATTGCGGCTGGCGGCGTCCTCGCCCGTCTCGTGCCACGTCTCAAAAAACTCCTGCGGGTGGCCGTCTTCCTTGTAGCCAGGCAGCAGGTCCTCGATGGAGCGCTCCGGCTTGCGCTTCTTGGTGCGCAGCTTCATGAGCGCAGCGTTGACAACGATGCGATGCAGCCACGTGGATAGCTTGGAGCCGCCCGCGAACCGCTCGAGCGCCTTGAACGCGGAGAGAAACCCCTCCTGCACCGCATCGCGCGCGTCCTCCTCGTTGCGCAGCAGACGCCGCGCCACCGCAAGCATGCGAGGCGAGTTGTCGCGCACGAATTCGGCGTAGGCGTCATCGTCGCCCGCGCGCAATCGCTTCAGCAGTGCCTCTTCGCTCATTCCGGCGGCGAGGATACCAGAGCTTTGAGTGTCCGCCGTTCCAGCACCTCGCCCGGCCGCACCCGGAAGGTCAGATCCTCGTAGCCGTCCATTATCACGACAACCTCGACCCCGCACTGGCGCCAGAAGTCAGCGGGAACCGGTTCGGGAGCGAGCAACGCGATGCCCTGAATGCTGAACCCCGCCCCCTCGACATCCGCCATGCGCCCATCGGGCAGGTAGACCGAATCGCGAATCGGTTGGTATGCGACCGCGATCGCGACATAGGTCTGGTCGCGGCCGGGCGAGAATTTCTGTCTGAGCAGCACCTTGGTCAAGCTGTGCCATCCGAAGGTCCACGGCACGTGCTCGGCACGGTCGCGACGATCTTCGCGAAACGTCCCCAACTCGAAAACGCCGTCGATCGCGTCGGCACGCCTCTCCGAATGTCGCCCGCCCGACGCACCGCCCATTCCGAAGCCGTGGGCGTCCTGAAAACGGTCCGGATCACGCAGCTTGCGATCCTTCCGCCACGGAATGTTCAGGCGCCGCGAATGGAAACCATAGGAACCACGACGTCGCTTGGCGCGCTCCAGTCGCCGACCCCGGCCGTCGTAGACGATGAGCGACGCGCGAAAACGACGCGGCATCGGCAGCGCAAAGGCGACGCGCGTCGTCTCGCCGCGCACCGAAAAGCGGCCGGGATCACTCGACGGGTGTCGCTGCCCGTGGG
Organism: uncultured bacterium; assembly: GCA_965369495.1. Lineage (GTDB taxonomy): Bacteria > Planctomycetota > PLA2 > PLA2 > PLA2 > JBCDBY01. Next base: position 1,644 of record CBDURV010000291.1, on the reverse strand, counting down.
CGTGGATGCGGTAGCGCCCCTCGGGCAGCGCGTCGATCCAAAGTCCCTTCTTGGGGATTTCGCGCGAGACCTGCATCCGATCGCCCGCGGTGTAGTGCTTGTTGCCTGGCGCGCCAAGCCGGAAAAGCGAAACCCGCGATGTGACCGGCTCGCCGGTTTCCGCACTCGTGAGTTGCATGAAAAGCCGACAACCGCCCTGCTGGATGGGATCGTCAGGGGCAGCCAGCAGTACCTCTTCCACTTCCTCCGCCACAGGCGGATTGGAGGGGGTCGCGGGGGCCGCAGCGACGGGCTCGGGCGCAGTTTCCGCTGCCCGCGTCACCCGGTGTCCGCGCGCGGTCGTGGTGTCCTCGCAGAGCAGGCAGAGCAGCGCAACGCCAGCAGCGAAGGTCAGCAGGATCCAGCGCACCCCCACTAATACGGAGCGGCGCCGGATAGGTTCAATCGTCGTTGCTTGCCGGGCGCGCCACGACCATTTCGCGCCGCGGCAGACTCTCGCCCGCTCCGATCTCGAACCGCAAGCGCTCGTAGCCCTTGAGCACGACTCGCACTTCGATTTTCAGTGTGCGCCATAGGTCGGCCTGATCCCCCGGCCACGTCGGCACCGCGCGGCATCGGGTGCGGATCTTTGCTCCCTCGGCAAACGCGTTGCTGCCATCCGGCAAGACGACGGAATCGAGAATACGCCGCCGGTCGATGCTCAACGCGAGGTAGGCGTGGTCGCCGGGTTCGGCGAACCGCTGCCGCAACCAGACGTCGGTGCGGGCGGAGAAGTGCAGCGTCCGGTGACGCGTGACCTCCAACTGATGCGAGTCCTCCCGCCAAGGATCCAGCACGAACGTGCCGTTCCGCGCCGAGAGAACATCCCCTTCCGGCTGCCGCGACCCAAGGCCGGAAGTCAGACACCGGATGTTCACGATCCGTCGCTCACCCACGGCATTGCACCCGCGCTCCCACGGGATGAACACATGCCGCATTCTGGTCTTGTGGTAGCCGCGACCCATCGTCGCCTGGGTCAGCGGGCGCCCCCGTTCATTCACCACGACCAAGGTCGAGACGGAAGGTCGGGGCATCGACAGCGCGATGCGGACGTCGGTCGTGTCGCCGTCCACCGTGAAGCTGGCCTGATCGTCCGAACTAGAGCGTGCGGCGAGGGCCAGGACGCGATACTTGCCCGCCGGGAGCGCGTCGAAGTAGGCACCGCCTTTCGGCACCTCGCGGTTTGCCTGCAGCCAGTCCTCGCCCGGCGGGGCGAGACGCGACAGTCGGACCTTCGACGCGACCGCCTCGCCCGTCTCGACGTTCACAAACGAAAGGAAGAGGCGGCACTTGCGCGCGGCCGGTTCATCCTGCGCCACCGGCGCGCACGTCTGTAGCCGCTGCCCGCACTCCGCCTCCTGCGAATCAAGCTTTAGCGGCAGAGCAGAGTTCGGAGTGCTCCCGTGCCTGCGCGCACGCGCGGGCGCTGCCTCGCGACACAAGACGCCGAGCAGAATGACCGCAGCAGCTAGGAGAGCCAGAATCCACCGCACCCCATTGGGTACGGAGCGGCGGCCGAACGGTTCAATCGTCGAGCAGCGCGAGGGTGCGGCGCCGAATCGGCTCGTCGATGTCGTGAACGAACTCAAGCGTCTGGAAGCCATC
>CBDURV010000290.1:0-5821 GCA_965369495.1 uncultured bacterium | reverse complement strand
GGGTGAGCAGTACGTGCTGCCGGACAACGTGCCCGCCAACGAGTTCTACAACCTTGAAGGCAAGAAGTTCAACAAGTCCACGGGCTGGTACCTCGATGTCGAGCCATTCCTCGAACAGTTCGGAACCGACCGCACGCGCTTCTACCTGCTCGCGTCGATGCCCGAGACGGCCGACAGCAACTTCATCTGGAGCGACTTCAAGGCGCGCACCGATCTGCTGGCCAACGTGTTTGGCAACTTCGCCACGCGCGTACTGAAGTTCGTGGACAAGCACTTCGATGGCGTCGTGCCGCCGCGCGTCGGACTCGACGACGAACTCGCGCGCGTGCATGCGGCGATCGAAAAGCAGACGGGCGAGTGGTCCGACCATCTGGACAACTACCGCTTCCGCCGCGCGGTCGATGCGTTTTTGGGACTCGCCGAGGACGGCAACCACTTCCTCGACGAGACCGCGCCCTGGAAGCTGCGCAAGACCGACATGGAGGCGTGCGGCAGCGCGTTGCACGTGGCGTTGCAGTACATGCCGGCGCTGTCGGTGCTGGCCGCGCCGTTCATTCCCGGCATCGCCGCCACGCTGCGCGGCATGCTCGGCCTGGGCGAACGCCCGGCGGGGCCGTTCCTGCCCGCCGAGCAGTTGGCGGCGGGCCACAAGCTGGGCGAACCGGGCGTGCTGTGCGAGAAGATCGACGCCGACGTGATCAAGGCGGAAGCTGCGAAGCTCAAGGGAGACGGTGCGTAGCGCGCTACTGGTGGTCGTCGTTGCGGCGCTGCTCATCGCTTGGCTCGCGCTGCGCGACGATGGCGATCGCTGGCGCAGCGATCCGTCCGGCACCGCCACAACCGGGAGTGAGCCCCCGGCGGAGCAAGCCGAAACGAAAGAGCCCGATCCGCCGCGCGCAGCGGACGAGCGCTGCGTCATGCGCGTGCGCGTCGATCTCTCCGATGGGCGCGAAGAGCCCGTGCGGATCGAGTTTTTGTCGACGCGGCTGGAACTGACGGCGACTGTGCGCGCCGGACGCGAGGAGGAGATCGACGTCGCCTCGCTCTTCACGGTGAGCGCCGCCCGGGGCCTGAGCGTTCGGGCGTCCCGTCCGGGGTACGTGCCAGTGGAGCGCGGCGTGGTCACGGAGTCCGGCGCGCTCAAGGCGGTCCTTCACTTCCGACTCGATCTCGCCGCCGTCGTCCACGGTCGCGTGAATGCGCCCGGCGCCCGCGTCGGTCTGTTCGAACTGAAGGACGGCGTTCCGGGCAATGAACCGATCGCATGGGTCTTCGCGGACGACAAGGACGGCGCCTACGAATTCGCCGCCGTTGTCGAGGGCGAGCATCTCGTGGCCGCGTGGGCCTTCTACCGCACGCTCGCGTTCATGCGCGTGCGCCTCGCGATCGGTACCACGACCGCGGCGCCGCCGCTCGTGGTCACCGATGGCGTGTCCATCCGGGGACATCTGCTGAACAACGGCCAGGCCGTGAATGACGGGGCCGCGGTCGAAGCCGAGTCGCTGGCCGAGGGGACATCATTCTGGTTCGGCAACTTCATCTGGACCGGGGATGCGGCGCATCCAACCTGCGCGCAAAGCCACCGGGATGGCGAGAACGGCTACCGGATTCCCGGTCTCCCGCCCGGCACCTATCGCGTGTATGTCGATACCAGGGTCGGCGTGCACCCCGATGTCTATCCCGACAGTTCGGCACGCGAGGCCGTGGCGCCGGCGGAGGGCGTCGACATCGATGTGCCCGCGAGTCGGATTCGATTCGTCATCGAACAGGACGATCCGGACGTCCCGGCCGCTGGTCTCGACGTGATCGGAGAGGGGGAACTCTCCAAGCGCATCTCCGGCGTCTCTGGCTGGACGATCGTGGTCGTGCCCGGCGCGCAGTACGTGGTGCGGACGCGGTGCTGGGGCCGCAAGCCGACCGAGCGGGTCGTGCGCGCGCCCGCCGCGGGCGAGACGTTGCAGATAAGAATGGAGCCGGGGGAGCCATTGCCGGAAAGCGTCGTCGCCATCACGCTCCGGTCTCCCGCGGGTACGCCCCCGGAGAGCTTCGAAGTCCAGCTGCGAAAGCCGGGTTCCGAGGAGTTGCTTATCGCTTGGGCCCCCGAGAACGGGGAAGCCGTAACGACAACGGAGGTCGGGCGCTTCCGTCTCTTGGTCTTGTTTTACTCCGACGATTCGGGCGTGGGCAAGCCGATGCTCTGGCAGAACATCGAACGCGACATCGAACTCGTGGCCGGCAAGACGAACCGAATCGTGATCGACCTGAAGCCGGGCGGCTCCATCCGAATCATCGCGCGGAACCGCAAAGGGCGCATTCTCCAGCCCCGGTGCAAGGTGCTCGATGCGGCGGGCAACGCGCGCGACATCAGCTTCAGTAGCGGAAGCAGATTCGAGGATGACCGTCTGTGCGCGGACGGCGCAAGCGATGTGGGTCCACCACTTCCCCCGGGCCGCTACACGGTAACGCTGGAACTCGACGGCTACGTGCCTTGGCGCCGGGCCGTCGATGTCCGCGCGGGCGCGCGCACCAAGGTCGAAGTGATGCTCAAGCCCCGCTAGCCGGCACAATTCACGCGGCGCGGTTTCTGGCCGGACCAGATCGCCGAGCCGTGTATCCCGAGTTTGGCATCGTTCGCCCTCGACGATCTGTCCTCGCCCAGAAGGGCGCGCCGTAGTTCGAAAAGCGCGCCGTGCCGCGTCCTGCAGTCCACTACCGAGTGATCTATACCCGATGCGCCCACGCCTCATGAATCATGCAGGCTAGGGGTTCGCCGCGGCCCAGGCGTCCGCGCGCTCCTTGACCCAATCGGGTTGCCATGGCACCGGGTCGAATTCATCGAGTTTCTTCCTTTTCGCCAACTTGAAGTACGCCTTGAGCAGCTTGCGCAGTTCGACGCGGGCGCGCACGACGGCGACGGGGACATCCTGGAACTCCTGAGACGACGTCCAGTTCGCCGTGATCCAAGCCGCGTCGTCTTCGTCGAACTGCTTGGCGAGGCGACCGAGCGCTGCGGCCATGTCGGCCGCCACGGCGTTTTTCTTCGCTTTCCGGGCAGTCGGGTCGTTGTTGACCGTGCTCGTCGTGGTTGCGATTTGGAGTCCAATCGAGGCGCGCATCGTTTCGAGGTATCGGCGGATGTCCGAATTCTGCGTCAGCCCCTCGCACGTCGTCGCGAACTTCGTCAGTGCGTCATTGCCCGTCTGGATGTCCCCGTCCGTGAAGTTCTTCGCCGCGGCGAACCACCAGACCAGTTCGTCCCGCAGGTCGTAGAGGGCCATGTCCCGTTCGGTCGTCGGCTTGGACGTCTTGCTCCAGACGATTTTCGCGGCCTCCAGCTTGCCGTGGACCGTCAACAACATGGCCTGGCGCACCCGCAGCGTGTTGACCAGTACGGTCTGGTTCGGGTGCGACGCGATAATCGACTCGATCCTCGCAACCGCGGCATCGAGCTTCTTGGCGTCCACCGTTCCGTCGGCCTGCGGCAGGTCGGGGACGTCGACCATCGCTGCGTTGCTGGTCGCGACGATCTCCTGGACCTGTCGCTGCGTGATGCACGCAACGGTGGTGAACAGGACCAGGGCTGCGAGCAGGATGTTCCGCGTGGCTTTCATCGTTTCTCCTATGCTGCGGCCCGCTCGGCGAGCTGCTTGAACAGGTCCTGGAACTGCTGGTTGTTCGGGTCTACCTGGTCGATATCGCCTCGGGCCCACGCGGTGACGAGGCCGCCGAGAACCTGGGGCACGGCGCTCGCCCCCAGTTCGCGTCCGAGTCGGTCCTGCGCTCGCGTCAGCCCCGCGTTGAGCACCTCGACGAGGCACGCGCGCAGCGTGCTGAGCGGGTGGTTGTCGAGCGCGGCGCGTCCGCTGATCGCAACGGATTCGGTGACCTGTCGCAGGACATCGACAAGCGTCGTTCCCGCGATGAGCCGGCCGTTGCTTCCGCCGGACACCTCCATGACCGCGTCGATGATGAGCTGGGAGAGCTGGGTTTGCCCCTCGAGGAACAACTCGGCATTTTCAGCGACGGATTCGGCCATCGCCCGCAGCAGGTCGCTCCCCTGGACGCCGGTGATCGACTTGGCCGCGACGAGGCCGCCGATCTTGCCTGCCAACGTGCTGATGAGCGTCGGGTACTTGGTGCCGGCGAGTTCCGGATTGTTGGCGAGCATATCGAGCGCGCCGCCGATGGCCGCATTGGCGAGGTTCTCCGCGTTGAAACGATCGAGCGTGCTCAGCTTGGTCAGAACCCCCTTGAGCAGATCCCGGCCCAGGCTCGGCTTGTCGATGATCAGCTCGGGGTGCTCCGCGAACGTGCCCAGCGTCTCGGTTACGACCTGTGTCAGGCCGTCGCGCGAAAAGGTGTCGCGGATTCCCTGCGCCGCGACCGTCGTCGAAACGGATCGGACGAGCGCCTTGAGCCAATCCTCGTCGATACCCGCGAGAAAGTCCGGATTCGACGCGACGGCGCCGACGGCCGCATCCACGATTCCGCCCAGCATGTCGCCCGTGAGGAACTGGTGGTTGGGCGTGGCGGCAAGCTGATCGAGCACCTTGACGACGACCTCCTGGACGAGGGGGCTCTCGTCATCCATGAACTCACGGCCGTGCGTGGCGAGCGAGCCGAGTGTCGCGCGCAGTAGGTCGCCCCAGTGCTCCTTCAGATAGCCGCCGAACTTCGTGCGCCGTTTGAAGTGGTCGCCCGCGACCTTGAGGACGTCGGCCGCGATGTTCTCGAAGACCTTGGCGTCCTCGTCGGCGAGGCGCGTGGCGGCCTCCTCGAGCAGCGTGCCTACGAGCATCGGGTACCCGCGACCGTGCAGCAGGCCGAGCAGGAATTCGTCGGAGTCCTTCGCCGCCTTGCGCCCCGCCTGCAGCGCGTTCAGCAGCGCGTCGAGCCACTCCTCGTTGATGTCGTAGAACTGGCGCGCATCGAGGGCGCCGTTGAGGGTCGCGCTGAGCACTGAACGCAGGAGATCGGAACCGGAATCGGTCGTCTGGAGGTCCGCGTCCGCGAAGCGCTGCAGGATCGACTTGATGATCCCCTGCGTCTTTTCGTCGCGGGTGAACAGTACTGAATTCTCGGCACCGAACTCGGCGAGTACGTCGACGACCGTCAGCGCGAGCCGCCATGTGTAGCCCTTCTGGCGACTGTCCTTTCCGGGGCCGATTGCGAACGCCGCGATACGCACGTCCGCGTCATTCATGTCCCAGTCGGGTCGGCGCTCCGCGATCGCCGCGAGCACGTCGCCGTTGAGGTCGAGCGTCGAGCCCAGCGCCTGTTCCGGAAGGTGCTTGCGCATGAACGCCAACAGGATGTCGGAGTTCTGCGCGCCGCCGCCCGCGTCCGCCAGCGCGATTCCGATTTCCTCGCGATCGTCGGCGATCGGATCGTTCGCTCCCGTCGGCGTGTCGTCGATCAGCTCCTGCAACGCGGGCACCGTGACCTCGGGCGGCGGATTGAGGATCATCGTCGGTTGGATCGTTGGCAGGCGGCTCTCGACGGCCACCTTCTCGGCCAGCACGAGGTCCACGCGGTTCGTCAGTTTGATGAGGCCCTTGGCGATCATGATCGCCAGGCCGGCAGCTTCACTGGTAATCATTCCCTACTCCTGGCAGTCGGACAGTTCCCGATGGGCCTCGCCAACTCATCTGCAACAGACCCCAATTCCGGAACGGATTGTATGCGCGTCGATAACTCGATTGCAAATGCCAGTTCAGAATGCGGGTGGGCGCATCCCCCCCGAGGTGATCACGATCTCGCGGTAGCGCCAGCCGCTGTCGTCGCGGCGACGCCCAACGATCGCTTCGACATCCGAATCTTG
>CBDURV010000289.1:0-5839 GCA_965369495.1 uncultured bacterium | reverse complement strand
CGTGGCGTGGAAGAGGCCCTTGAAGCCCAGCGTCTTGTAGCGGGCGTAGGCGCGAACCGCGCGCAGGCCGTCGATGCGCCGGCTGACGAACTTGAGATCACCGAAGTAGCCGACGAGTTGATTGGCTGCCTCGGCGAGTTGCGCGTAGAGGCCGGCGGCAAAGAGCTTGGCCGCGCGCGCATGAAGTGTGCGCGCTTCGGCGAGGCGCCGGACGTCCTGGTGGGGGTGGCCGGGCAGCGCGGGCGGCAGCGAAGGGTGACCGGTTGCGGCCTGGTCGTTCGCGTCGCCGTCGATGACGGGCGCGTGGCGGCTGGGCTCGTAGGAGCGAATGCGAATCAGCCGGTCGATTACGGCGCGGTGGTCGGCGAGGCGTTTTTGCTCCGACTCCTCGAAGAGGCCATCGGGCACGAGCAGCGATTCGCGCGCGGCCTGGTAGCGGCCGTCATCGACGAGCGCGTTGGTTTCCGCGATGCGCGCGTCGATCTGCTCGCGCTGCGCGTCGCGCACCCCTGTTTCGAGGGCGTCGGCCTTCCTGCGCCACGCGCGTCGATAGCGCGCCGCCTCGGCGATCGCGTCGCGGTAGCGCAGATCCTCCACGAACGTATCGACCTGCTGCTGCGCGTGGATCTTCGCGGCCGCCAGCCGTTCGACGCGGATCTGCGCCAATTCCGATCGCTGGGAAGGCAGCGAATACTGCTCCCGTGCGGTGCGCAGAAGATCGGCCACTTCGTAGGGGCCGGCGCGCTTGAGACGGCTGAGCAACTCGGGCGGAAGACCCTTGAGCCCGGTGGTGGAGGGCGGCGCCTTGCGGTGGCTCCCGGTGTCCAGACGCGGCAGGACGACCTTCCAGATGATCCCGCCCGCGGCGCCCAAAAGCGCGATTCCAATGAGCGATGCGGTGACGTTTCTCATGGTCCTGTAAGGGTTTACGTTTATTTGGAACCACCGTACAGCGGGATGGCGGAAATGTCGATACAGGGGCAGATCGTGAAGGATTGGAGAGTTCTGCCATGACCAAGGCCGTCGACCCGTTTGAAGAGTTCCTGCGCAAGAAGAAGGTGGAACAGCTCGAGGAGAAGATCCGCCAGGAGGGCGGTCAGCCGTCGTCTGCCGATGGCGGCGACGAGGAGTCGTCGGCGGATGACTGGGCGCCGTTCGACCCCGACGCCAGCCCCGAGCAAGCCGAGCGCGTCAAAGGCGAGATGGACGATTTCTTCGCCGCGGGTGGCAGCGCCGGTGCGGAACTGTTCGAGCGCGCCCAGAACATCGACGGCGAACGCGTGGACGAGATCAAGGACGCGATCGAGGACGTCTTCGAAGAGGACCCCGACGCGACCCAGATCGACGATGGGGCCGATGACACGTTCAAGGACTTCTTCAAGGAGGTCCAGACGACCTACGTTGCGGAAGACGAGCCCCAGGCTGAGTCCGAAGAGCTCGCCGCCGGGCTCGTGCTCGAGCCGGAGACGGGCAGCTTCGAGGACGAGCCGTTGACGGCCGATTTCCCGCTTCCCGATGAGGCTGGTGCGGAGGAACGGATGGAGTCGGCCGCCGAGCCGGTTGCCGCCGCCGAGCCGGAGAGCCCGCGCGTCGTGATCACGCCGGAACCGCTGGACGCGCAACCCCAGCCGGTCGCCACGGAGGTCGCCGAGGCGCCGCTCAACATGGCCGAGATCCTGCAGCCGCTGCTCACGAACAACGACCTGGACCAGCGCACCGAGGCGCTGACGCGACTCGTGATCAGGCTCATCGAGCACGCCAATGTGCCCGAGGAGCAGATTATCGAGGCGCTCATCAAGTCCGGCGTTTCGTTCTAGCGCGGTAGATCTAGTACCCTGCTCGGATGAGCGAAACGACCGCGGAGCGGCCTGTGGCTGGAAAGCTGGCTCAGGTCGCCTTCTACATTTGGTGCGTCCTGTTCGTGCTGGGGGCCGCCGCGGAACTGTTCGATCTCGAATGGCTGCGCGCCCTGACCGACGTCAAACGCCTGTTCCTGCGGTAGCGAAAACACCCGCCCGTGCTACCACCTCCGACTAAGGAGTGTGGAAATCTTGCGATCGTTCGTCCTCGGGCTGGTGGATGCGGTGGCGCCGCCCCTTTGCGTTTTGTGCGGTGGCCTGCCGGACGCGTTCCCCTGGCTGTGTGAATCGTGCGCCCGGGATCTGCGCCTCTACACGGGCGGCGTCTGCCTGCGCTGCGGTGCGCCGCGTGCCATCGATGCGCCGCTGTGCGGGGAATGCCCCGATTGGCCCAAGCGGTTCAGTGCGGCCCGCAGCGCGGGTGTTCATGCGGGGACGCTGCGGCATCTGACCCACGCGCTCAAGTACGGGCGGCAGTTGGCGGTCGCGCAACCCCTCGGCCACATCGTCGCCGCCAGTGCGCGGCAAATGCCGATTGCGGCGGGCACCGTGGTCGTCCCCGTGCCGCTGCATCGCTCCCGACGTCGCCAGCGCGGCTTCAACCAGGCGACCGAAATCGCGCGTGTCGCGGCGCGCGCTCTCGGACTTCCCATGCGCCCGCGCTGGCTGCGGCGTGTGCGCGACGAAATGCCCTCGGTCATACGCAGCGCGGCGGGCCGGCGGCGTGCGGTGCGCGGCGCGTTCCGTGCGCATGATGCGGTGCGCGGGCGGCCGATCCTGCTGGTGGACGACGTGCTCACGACGGGCGCGACGCTGGGTGCGTGTGCCCGCGCGTTGGGGCGGCGGGGGGCCAGCGAGATCCGGGCCGTGACGGCGTCACGTGCCTGCTAGGTTCCCGAGACTGAGTCCATCGTCGATTCCGTGCCCCAGATGGCGAGGCGCACGGCCGCGAAGAGGAGAAACGCGAAGAACGACACGCCCGCGAACTCCACATTGCCGGCGATCGAGAAGAACGAATCCCGGTTGAGATAGAAGACGATCAGCGCGAGTTCGAAGATGCCGTCCACCGTCACTTCCAGCCCTTCGAACGGGATACGAAACGCGCCGAGAACGAACCACGTGATGACGTCGGCGGCGACAGCGCCCTGCAGCGCGGCGGCCCCGATGGTGTAGTGCGAGGCCCAGGCGAAGAGCAGCAGATAGAAAAACGTGCGCGCGATGAGGCCGCCGTAGGCAAGCAGCAGGCTCCAGCGATCCCACGTGGGCGCGCGCGCTTCGCGAATGGAGGGGGGCAGGGGGGCGTCGGCGCGTCGGTCCGCAAGACCCTCCACGGCGCGGCGGCAAAGAGGCCGATGCGCGATGCGCTGGTGGAAGCGGCGTTTGCTGCGCGGTACTCGGGTCTCGGGCGGGGCCTCCACGAAACTGCTATCGGCGTTCCCGGTCATCGCGTCACAGGCTCCTACCCCGTTGGCGCGATTCGCATGCGGTTCAACCTGCTTTCCCGCGCGTCTGTAGTGTTTTGCTTCGCGACACCGTGGCGCCTGCTACCCGCATGCGACTTAGGTACGGGCGGCCCGCCCTCGCTAACCATGATCACGCAAATCCTTCTACCCATCCTGTTGCTCCCGCTGTCTCCCGTGCCCGACGCGCTCGCGCTCTACCGGAAACTGGGTGATTCACCTGTGCCGGGATTGCGCATCCAGGCGCTGCGGTCCCTGCGAGGTCATCAAGGCGACAAGGTCCGGGCCGCCCTCATTTCATTTCTCGGCGACGCCGACGCCGGCGTTGTCACCGCTGCCCGCGACGAGATCGAGCGGCGGCCTGTCGAGGATGGGCCCGCGCTGGTGGACGCGGTGGCGGCGCTTCGCTCGGAGGCCGCTCGCCGTGCCGGCTTGCGCGCGTTGCTGCGGCGTGCCGACGATCTCACGCCGTTTTCGCTCGACCGTTCGGCGGCGATCCGGGCGCGCGTTGTATATGCGCGACGGGTCAATGCGGCTGCGCGCGATCGGTTGCTTCGCGACTCCGATGCCACCGTGCGCGCGCACGCCGCCGAGTGGTTGGTTGATTCGGAGTCCGCGCCGAAACTCGCGCGTTCCCCCGCGGTCGCTTTGCGCATCGCCGCCAGTCGCACGACCACCGATCCCGCCGTGGTCGCGCGCCTGCTGCGCGATCGGTCATGGCGCGTCCAGCTGGCCGCGATCCTTGCCGCGGAACGTCTGCGCAACCGCGACACGGTGCCCGCCCTGATCGAGGCGTTGGCGCAACCGCCCGGGCGCCTGCGTGCGCGCTGTGTCGAGACGCTGGAATCGCTCACGGGCGCGTCGCATGGTGACAGCCTCAAGCGCTGGCGCGCATGGTGGGGGCGTGCCGGCGAGCGCTTCGAGATCGCGCCGCGGTCTAACCGGGAACGCACGCCGCGAGCACGCCAAGAGCGCACGACCGCAACCGTCTCGTTCCGGCGCCTTCCGGTCGTATCGCGCCGCGTCATTTTCGTCCTCGACGCGTCGCGTTCGATGGTGAAGCCCGCGCCGCACGACGCGAGCAAGAGCCGTTGGGACCTCGTGGTCGCGGACCTGGTCGGCGTGCTGCGACGAATGCCGCGAGGCGCCCGCTTCAATGTCATCCTGCTGCGCACCGGCGTCACCGTCTGGCGCCCGCGCCTGGCGCGCGCGACTGCGGGCAATGTCCGCCGCTGCGCCGAGTGGATCGCCGGCCAGTCGCCTGCGGGGTGGACCAACCTGTTCGACGCACTCGCAACCGCGATCGCCGACGACGAGGTCGAGACGGTCTACGTGCTGACCGACGGCGTGCCGTCGCGCGGTGCCGAGACGCGACGATCCGCCATCGGACGGGAGATCGAATTCCTCAACCGATTCCGGCTTGTGCAGATCCACTGCGTGCAGGCGGGCAGCGCGCGCGGCCTAGGCAAGGCGTGGACCGGTTTCCTCGATGATCTCGCGAGCGCACACGACGGCAGGTGCGTGCGTGAGTAGGTGCTGGCGAACCGTGGGAGCAATTCATGTCGAGTAACGATGATCGCAACGAAAAGATCGAGACCCGCGACGGGCGCGATCGAATGAACCGACTCCAGGCCGTTCGCCACCTGCATGCCCGACATCCGGACGTCATCGATGCGCCGTCGGACTCGGGTGTGGATCTCGAAGCTCTCCAGTTGGAGGTCTTCTGGTTTCAGTCCCACGTATGTGTGCTTCTGGATGATCGGGAAGAGAGTGAGCTTCGGAGTGCCTTCGCGACGATTCATCAGCTGCTGCTCGAGGGAGACCGCGATGTACGAGACGCGATCGTTCATCACTTCGCGATTCCGGAGCTGATGTTCCACTCCGATCTCGCGTGGGCGTTGGAGCGGATGCCACCGCTGCTCTCCGAACTTGTGGCCGGCGTGAAGCGCGCCCACGAGAAGTTCTTCGAGAAACACCGCGAGTGAGATTGCGATGTTTGCACTCCCGAACCACCAGACCGAATCGGAATCCTCGACCAATGCCGCTTGGTGCAGGTCCGATGGGGTACGTCTGGCGTATTATGCAGTGTGTGATAGTCTGGGTGCTCGATGATCCGGTCGTTCCGGTGTAGGCGGACCGAACTTCTATTCAACGATCTTGATGTCCCGAAGTTTCGCGCGGTCGAACGAACTGCGCGGAGGAAGCTCCTCTGTCTGCATGGTGCCGATCGGCTTCGGGATCTGCGTGTGCCGCGGGGAAACCACCTTGAGGCACTTCGGGGAGACCGCAAGGGACAGCACAGCATTCGAGTCAACGACCAATGGCGCATCTGCTTCGCTTGGAGCGGTGGAGAAGCGTTCGGCGTCGAGATTGTCGATTACCACTAGGAATCGAGCATGGCCAGGACCCCGAAAAAACTCAAACCGATTCATCCGGGCGAGATTCTCATGGAAGAGTTCATGCGGCCAATGGAGATCAGCATCAACCGTCTCGCGCGCGAGTTGATGGTTCCTCCCGGTC
>CBDURV010000288.1:0-5843 GCA_965369495.1 uncultured bacterium | reverse complement strand
TCGCACTCGCGCGCGCGCAGGTGGAGGGAACGGCCGAGGCGTGGACGCGCGCGGCTTTGGCGGCACGCACAATCGGATGGCTCCAGGCCGCGGCCCTCTCCTATCGCAACGCCGCGCGCGCGGAGGAACATTCCGACGCGAACTCGCGCGCGCTCGTCGCCGCGCGCGCCCGACTCGCCGTGGAAACGCTGCGCGGCGCCGACGCCGAACTCGACGCGGCCTTGGCGGAAGCGGGTCGCCTCGCACTCGCCCTGAACGAACTGCCCGAGGCGGAAGACCTCCTGCGCCGCGCGCTGCGGCAAGCCGAGCGCAGCCGCGATCCGGCGGTCAAGGCGCGCGTGCAGGATCTGCTCGGGCGTGCACTCGCGCGCAGCGGCGCGCAGCAGGACGCGCTCGTCTATCTGCGGCGCGCGCAGCAGGCGTACCGCGAGAAGGAGGAGACCGCGCGCGTGCTCGACATCGAGGAGGCGCTGGTCACCCTCGAGGCATCGACGGGGGGAATCGAACAGGGCATGGCGCGCGCCGAGTCGGCGCTCAAGATGGCGCGCGAACTCAAGAACCAGATCGCCGAGGGGCGCATGCTCGCCGCGTTGGCGCGCATGGAGGAGCAGCGCAAGGACTGGGTCGCGGCCGTCAAGCGCTTCGATGGCGCGGAAGGCGTATTCCGCACCGCGGGCGATGACCGCTCGGCCGGAGAGTGCGCCTATCGATCGGGCCGGCTGCTTTTGCGCAGGGGCCGACTCGCGTTGGCGCGCGAAGCGCTGCGCCGCGCCGCCGAGGACGCGGAAGAGACGAAGGCAGACGATCTGCAGGCGCACGTACAGGCGACCCTGGGCACGGTCGAGCTTGAGCGCGGGGAGCGCAAGGCGGCGGCGAAACACCTCACCGCCGCGGCGGGTTTGGCGGAAGCGGCGAAGAACACCGAGCTGGCCGCCCAGACCCTCGCGCGCGCCGCTCGGCTCGATGTCGAGTTCGGGAAACAGGATGACGCGCGCGCGAAACTCAAAAAGGCGCTTCCCGTACTGCGCAAGCTGAACGAGCCGAACGACCTGGTGGATGCGCTGCTCACCCAGAGCCAGGTCGAGACGGCGGACGGCAAAAGCGAGGCGGCGCAAGCCTACATCGACGAGGTTCTCACGGTCGCGCGGCGCGACGTCATGCCGGGCGCAATCGCGCGGGCCGTGGCGGGCTCGGCGCGCGCCGACCTGCTCTCCAAAGACCCGGCGAACGCAAAGGTCGCCTTTGAAAAGGTGCGCGCCGGCGCGCGGGAAGCGCTCACGGCCCTCGAACGCGCCGGCCACACGACGACGCCTCGTTTCGAAACGGCGCTCGAGTACCTGCTGGCGGTGGGCGTGGACGCGGCACTTGCCGCCAATGACGCGGCGCTGCTCCTGACCGTCGGAGAGTACCGGCGCAGCCGACGCATGCTGCGCGACCTCGGCGGACGCGATGCACTCCTGCGCGCACTGACCCCGCTTTCGATCCAGCGCAGCCAGGAGCAGGTTCGCAAGCGCGAGGAAGCCGCGCTTGCGGAGTACCAACGGCAGCGCGAGCGCATGGATAAGAACGCCATGCTCGCCGCGCGCGACAAGGTGAACGCGGCGCGCGCGGAGTTGGCGAAGCTGCAGAAGGCGGTCGAGGCGAGCGTCGAGGGAGCACGTGCGCTGCTCGCCCCCGAGATCACGGCGATCAAGGACGTGCGCGCCGCGCTCGCGGGCAGTGAGACGCTGCTCTACTTCTGTGTCGGCATCGACCACGTGGGCGCGCTCATCGTCACGCGCGAAACGGCGCGCCTATTGAAGGTTGGCCCGCGCGAGGCGATCGAGAAGGGCGTGAACAGCTTCATGCGCGACGAGGCTGGATTCAAGTCGGGCGATCCCGTGGTCGCGATCGCGAACATGCGTCAGCTGCTGTTCGTGCCGCTCGCCATCGCGGAGGCGCAGCGCGATCTGGTCGTCTCGCCCGTTTCGCCACTCGACCGCGTTCCCTTCTGCCTGCTGGATAGTGATCTCACCGTGCGCTATGTGGACAGCGCCGCGTCCATCGTCACGGCCGCCAAGGCGGGCACGCAGCCGGGCACCGGGATCCTCGGCGTCGGCAACTCGACCTTCGCCGACGGAAGCGTTCGCATCCGTCTCACACATCTGCGCAACGGCATTCCCATTCGACGGCTCGAGTCCGGGCGGCGCCTCGCGACCGACTTCAAGGATGCCATCGTCGTCGGCCCCCCCGGAACCGAAGCCGCGTTTCGCGCCATGCTCGTGACGCGCCCGCGCTGGCACGCGATCCACTTCTCGGTGCCGGTGCTGCTCGACGGCCAGCGGCCCTACGCGAGCCTCTTCGGCCTCGCGCCGGGCGACGGCGAGGACGGCACGCTCGACCTGTTCGACATGATGCGCCTTGGATTGCGCTCGGAGGTGACCCTGCTGGCCGCCTGCGAACCGGCCAAGGGCACCGTCGATTCCGGCGCGGCATTGCGTGGCGTCACGCGGGGCCTTCAACTTGCGGGGTCGGCGCGCGTGGTCATCAGCCAATGGTGGACCGACGACGAGGCGGCGGGCGAACTCATGAGCCAGTTCTACAAGTTCTGGAACAACGGTGAGACGTCGGTGCCGCTGGCCCTGCGCCGCGCGCAGGAAAAAGTCACGGAGCGCGCGGGGTGGCAACACCCGAAGTACTGGGCGGGGTGGCAGGTCTGGGGAGCACGGTAGCGCTCGGCTGCGCCTCGCGCGCTTTGGGCTCTGAGCTTTGCGCCGCAACCATGCTAGCCACCCGCGCATGGATTGACATGGGGCCTTGGATGTCGCGGTGCGGGCTCCACGACACTCAAGGCCCCACAACTACTCGCTCGCCGGTGGTCGGTCTGGTCGTTTCGCAAAGCTCAGAGCCCAAAGCCCAAAGCCGCCTGCAACCGGTGCTCGCGCTACTTGTTGTTGGCTAGCCGGACGGCTGACCCGGTCCGGGGCCCGCCGCGCCGGTGC
This sequence comes from uncultured bacterium, assembly GCA_965369495.1. GTDB lineage: Bacteria > Planctomycetota > PLA2 > PLA2 > PLA2 > JBCDBY01. The sequence goes on along the minus strand of CBDURV010000288.1, from coordinate 2,862 downwards.
CGCCGCCGGCTACCGCTTGCTTGACGCGGAACGCCTTGGTGGCGATGAAGTCGCCGTTGGCGAAGATCTGGAACTCGTACACGCCGGCGGCAGGGAAGACGAGGTTCTGCACCTGTAGCGCGAACTCGCAGGTCGCGAGCGGGTTGTCGATCTTCACGGCCGGTGTCTGGCCGCGCCCGAACTCCTTGCCCTCTTCGTTGATTAGCCGCATCTCCAGCACGTAATCGCCGCGTGCATCGGTCAGGTTCACGTAGACGGCGATGCGCGGGTAGTGCGCGGGGAACGTGGGCAGATGGATCTCCTCGAAGATCCCGATCAGGCTTTTCTTGTTGGTGCGGAACTCGTGGATGATCTGGTCACAGACGAGGATGGCCTTGACCGACGGCGCAGGGGGCATGCGCGCAGTCTACCCGTGTTGACGGTGTATCCTCAGCGATATGGATGCGTTCTTCTTCGACGGGGGCGACGGCGGCCCGAAGCCCCCGGATCGCGGCGGCGCCGACGGCAACGCAACGCGGGAACCGGCGGAGTGCGAGGGTTGCGGACGCGCCATGTCGCGACGACACTCGACTTGTTTTTACTGTGGGCACCCGATTACGACCGATCCATTCGCATAGGATGGAGCGCATGGGAACGCGAAGCTTGGTCGGAGCCGCGGCGTTGGGATACGTCGCGCTGGGTTTGTTGCTATTCGGTTCGACGGGCGAGAAGGCGACTGCGCCCGTCGCGCCCAAGCCGATCCAGGTCGCGGAGACGAAGAAGCGCGACCTCAGGGATTTGATCGACCGCGTTGCAAAAGCGGAGGCGGCCGAGCGCAAGGCGCAACTGGAGGCTCTGCGTGTGTCGGTGCGACAAGGATGGACGCGTCCCGAGGTCGTCGAGGTCACTTTGCCCACGCAGCCCACGTATGAGTTCGAAGTCATCGACCGCACGCCTACGCGGCCCCCGCCGCCCCTCACGCTCGGTTCACGTGCGGCCCTGCGCGCGGTCCTGGAGGGTCGCCCGATGATTCTCTACGTCGGTGCGCCCCGCAAGGCGGCCACGCGCACCCGCACGCCGGGCATCCTCGACATCGAACAAGCGGGCGAGACGGATGCCGAGACCGGCTTTCCGCTCGAAAGCATCGGCGACTCGCTCGATCCCGCGCTCGAGGAGTACGTAATCGACTTCAACCGCACGATCATGGAGTGCAAGCGCCGGGGAATCACCGACGCACGTGAAACGCGCGGCATCTGGAGTGCGGCCGCGCGCCTGCAATCCAATGCCGATGAGCTGCTCTTTTCGTTGTTGGATGATCCGGTCGATGCCTATGCGATCGACAGCGATGCCGACTCGGGCATGGTCACGCTCGACCTCGGTTCGCGGGACGGCATCGAACCCGGCATGCGTTTCGTGCTCTGGACCAACGCGCGACCGCTTCGACGCGTGCTGGCCATCATTGAGGTGACGGCTGTCACGGCGCATCGAAGCAAGACCAAAGTCGTGCGGCGCCTCGCCGACGGCTGGGTGCCGGCACGCTCGCTGTGCGCGTCGAGTCCCTTCTACTCGCGCCGCGGATTCGTTCAGGTCGCGGCCATCGACGCCGACGCCAAGCGCATCATGGACATTCCGCGCACGCGCGTCATGCCCGCGCGCTGGCGCACCGTGGAGGTGTGCGTGATCGGGGATGTCGCGGTCGGAGCCCGCACCGTGAGCAGTCGCTTCGGAACTGGCTTGCGCACGCAGGCGACGGTCTATCCGGAACAGCCGGTGACCGACGAGGAGCGACTCGCCTACTACCTCAGCATCGGCGCGATTCCCGTGCCCGCGCGTCTGGTTCCCTACTTGGCGCCTAGGCGGTAGCGGCGTCGGCGCAATTGCGCAGGCGGTCTGCGAATTCGGCCGCCGACGCGGGCCGCGCCTTGGGATCCTTGGCGAGGGCCGACTCCACCACCGCAGCCAGATCGCCCGGAATCGATGCATCCCGCTGCGCCAGGGGAATCGGATCGGCATGCAGGTGCGCGGCAATGAGTTCCGCCGCGGTCTTGGCCTCGAAGGGCAGCGTTCCCGTGAGAAGTTGGTAGGCGACGATTCCGATGGCGTAGATGTCGGCCGCCGCGCCCAGCACGAACGCATAGACGAGCCGCAGGCGACTCTCCAAGAACGCATTGGCCTCGACGCGGTATTCGCCCGTACCGAGGTCGAGACCCGCGCCACTCAATCGAAGTCGATCTTCATGCGCAGCGCGCGGGCCAGGAACGTCCACTTGTCCGCCGCGAGGTCGATGCGCTTTTGGGTGGGCGTGCCCGCGCCGTGCCCCGCGCGCGTATCGACGCGAATCAGGATCGGGTTGGCGCCCGCCTGCGCCGCCTGCAACCGGGCCGCATACTTGAAGCTGTGCATCGGCACCACGCGGTCGTCGTGGTCGGCCGTCGTTATCAGCACCGCCGGGTAGCGGACGCCGGGCTTGATGTTGTGGTACGGCGAATAGGCGCGCAGCACGGGGAACATCTCGGGGTCGTCGGCCGATCCGTACTCCGACACCCAGAAGCGCCCCGCCGTGAAGTGCTGAAAGCGCAGCATGTCCATCACGCCCACCGCCGGCAGCGCCGCAGCGAAGAGGTCCGGCCGCTGATTGATGCACGCGCCGACGAGCAGGCCGCCGTTGCTGCCACCCATGATGGCGAGGTGCGGCGGCGAGGTGTAGCCGTTGGCGATAAGGCCGTCGGCGGCGGCGGCGAAGTCATCGAAGCAGTTCTGCTTGTTCTTGAGCATGCCCGCCCGATGCCACTTCTCGCCGTACTCGCCCCCGCCGCGGATGTTGGCGACCGCGTAGACGCCGCCCATTTCCATCCAGACCAGGCTGGCGACGGAAAAGCGCGG
>CBDURV010000287.1:0-5847 GCA_965369495.1 uncultured bacterium | reverse complement strand
TGGATGGCGGGCGTCGTACACCAGCACAACTGGAAGATCGGCGACCTGCGCTACATCGGTGGTCTGGGATTACGGCAGCATCAACCTGGACTTCAACGGGCTCGGCGCGGGGCCCGGTGACGACAGGAGTACCGACCTCAATTTCGAGAGGGCGTTCCTGCTGCAGGACATTCGCCACCGCATCGGGCGCGGCAACTGGTTCCTGGGGCTGGATTACACCTTCACGAACATCGACACGACGTTGGAACTGCCGGGGCAGATTCTTCCTCCGTTCCGCTTTTCGAATACATCGAGCGGCATCGGCGCGCTGGTGCACTACGATTCGCGCAACAACCACTTCACTCCCGGCAAGGGCATCGACGCGTTGCTGGGTGCGCGCTTCTATGGCGAGGCGATCGGCAGCGACAACGACTTCGTGAAGGTGCGCGACAAATTCCGCACGTGGCTGCCCTTCGGCGAACGCGTCACGCTGGGCTTGCGACTCGACGCCGAAGGGGTCAGCGACGACGACGTGGCGTTCTACATCACGTTCGGCTCCGCGTGGATGCGCTGAAGCCCTCGCCAGTTCCCGGATTGGCCCTGCTCGGGACCGATCCCGGCGCGATCGACTAGTTTTCCGGGGGCCCGGGGGCGGTTTTCCGCTGTCTCCGGACCCCTTCCATTTGGCGAGGTGGGTCAGGGATGCGGCTGATTCCACTCCTTCGGCTATCCTGCACGGCAGGCGCTCGAATGGGCCGCGTCGACCTCGAAATCCCGCTCGTGGGCTGACTCTATATACGGGAGAGTCCGCCCCCAGTACGATTCGAGAGGCGCCGAGGCTTGACGGGTTGACAGGAGCCGATGAATTATCCGCAGATCATCCAGGGAGGCATGGGAGCCGGTGTCTCCTCGTGGCGCTTGGCCAATGCGGTCGCGTCCGGAGGCCAATTGGGCGTCGTGGCGGGCACAGCGCTCGACGTGATTCTCGCGCGGCGCCTGCAGGTCGGCGACCCGGGCGGCCACATGCGCCGTGCCCTCGCGCAGTTCCCGGTTCCCGGTGTCGCCGAGCGGATCCTTGACCGCTACTTCATCGAGGGTGGCAAGGCGGACGACGCGCCCTTCAAGTCGAACCCGGTGCCGGCCCTCAAGCCGCGCGGCATGCTGCTCGAATTGATGGTCGCGGCGAATTTCGTCGAGGTCTGGCTCGCCAAGGAGGGGCACGACGGCGTCGTCGGCGTCAACCTGCTCGAGAAGATCCAGGTGCCCAACGTGCCGTCGATCTATGGCGCGATGCTGGCCGACACGGACTTCATCCTGATGGGCGCGGGAATTCCGCGCGCCATCCCCGGCGTTCTTGACTGCTTCGCGCGCGGCGAGGGCGCCGAACTTGCCATCGACGTGCAGGGCGAAGGCGCCAAGGCCAAGGTCCAGTTCGACCCGCGCGAGCTGTGGGGCGCAGGTGGCGTGCAGAGTCCGCCGAAACTCAGGCGCCCGCAGTTCCTCGCCATCGTCGCCTCCGTCACGCTGGCGACCATGCTCAAGCGCAAGGCGAACGGCAAGGTGAACGGGTTCATCGTGGAGGGGCCGACGGCGGGCGGGCACAATGCGCCGCCGCGCGGTCCGCTCAAGCTCGACGAAAACAACGAGCCGATCTACGGCCCGCGCGACACCGCCGACCCGGCCGGTTTCGTCAAGCTGGGACTGCCGTTCTGGCTGGCGGGTTCGCACGGCCACGCGGACGGCTTGCGCCGCGCGCAGGATGCGGGAGCGACCGGCATCCAGGTCGGGACGGTGTTCGCGTATTGCGAGGAGTCGGGCATCGACCCCGCGATCAAGAAGCGGGTGATGCAGCAGGTGATCGACGGCACGGTGCATATCGTGACCGACGCCGTCGCGTCACCGACAGGCTTCCCGTTCAAGATCGTCGATCTGCAAGGCACGATGAAGGATCCCGCGGTCTACAGCGCGCGCAAGCGCATCTGCGATCTCGGCTATCTGCGCCACGCATTCGAAAAGGAAGACGGTTCGATCGCGTGGCGCTGCCCCTCCGAACCGGTTGACCACTATCTCCGCAAGGGCGGCAACCTCGCCGACACCGAGCAACGCATGTGCGTCTGCAACGGTCTCATGGCGACGATCGGACTGGGCCAGAGCCGACGCGACGGTTCGCACGAAGCGGCGCTGGTCACCTCGGGCGATGCGTTGGTTGTACTCGGACGGATGCTGCCCGAGGGGACGACCACCTATCACGCGCGCGACGTGCTGGACCTCCTGCTGGGAAGGCCGGGCCTTCTGTCGGAGCAAGCCGACGCTACGCCCGCGCCAGGAACAGCACGTCCGTAACGTCGCCGAGATAGTCGTCGCTCCAGCTCACCTGTTCGCGCGTCGCCTGCGCGTAGACGTCGGCCAGCACCGCCGCGAATGCGTCGTCATCCATCGCGGACCAGACGGCGAGCACCCCGCCCGGGTTGAGGTGGCGGCGCACGCACTGCTGGCCCTCGACCGTGTAGAACGGGGCGCTCGCCTCGTCGAGTCGCTCGCGCGGCGCGTGGTCCACGTCGATCAGGATCGCGTCGAAGCGCTCGTCGGGTTCGCCGAGCAGATCGGCATACACGTCGCTCTTTACCGTTGCGAAGCGCGCGTCGCCCATGAGATCGGCCGATAGCGGCAGGTGGCCCGCACGCAGCCAGTCGAACAGCACCGGAATGCGGTCAACGACGCGCACGTGCGTCACGCGCCGGTCGGCCAGCGCCGCGTGCGCCGTGCAGCCGAGACCAAGACCGCCCACCAGAACGGCCAGCTCCCCTTCGCCCTCGTGCATAGCCAGGGCCGACGTGGCAAGCGCGCGCTCGGAGACGAAGTTGCGGCTGCTCATGAGCAACTCGCCGTTGACGAGCACTTCGGTGACCTGTTCCTCGCCCGTCGCGGTCGGCACCATGCGGCGGCGCAGGTCGAAGACGCCGATCGGTGTTTCCACCCAGTCCACTACCTCGAATCGCTTGGCCACGGGTTTGGGGTCACTTTCGTGCCGCCTCGCGCAGCTTCGTGATCTGTTCGTCCTGCCCGTACTTCGCCTCTGCGAGATCAAGCGTCTTGTACGCTTCGTCGTAGCGCTTGAGCGCGATCTCCTGGCGCGCCTTCGCGCGATAGGTCCAGGCGGAGTCGTAGCCATCGGCCAGCAGCGAGACTGCCACCACCAGCGCCTTCTCGTGCTTGGCCAGCTTTTCAAGGACTCCGATGAGCGCGTAGCGGATCACGGCCGCCCGCGGTTCGGGTTGTTTTTCGAGCAGCGCCCACGCCTCTTCGAGGAGCTTTGCCCTCATGAGAACGCGCGCATGGATGGCGACGAGTGCCGGCGAGTCATCCACGCGTCGGTACTCTTCCATGAGCCGCCTCGCGTCGTCCACGCGGTCCGCGTCCACCAGCAGTCCAGCGTAGTACTCGAGATCCTCGTCGTCGCGCAGTCCGCGCGCGAAGATCGTCGCGTACTCCCGTTCGGCTGCAGCGAGCTTACCCTCCACGGCCAGCAGATAGGCGCGATCCCCGCGCAGGTCCAGATTGTCCTCGATCAGATCCAGGTTGCGATTGAGCAGCATCAACGCCTCGGCGTTCCGGTCGCGCTTCATCAGGCACAGTGTCACGTTGCGGACGTACGAGACCCGGGTGTCGTCGAGGGCGTTGGCGCCCGCGAACCAGCGTTGCGCACGGTCGTATGCCGCGTTTTCGTAGAAGTGCAGGCCGACATGGTTGTAGAAGCGTGCCTGCGTACGCGTCTCGCGCGGAAGCAACTCGATCTCGCTCACCGGTTTTACGGGCTCGGTGACGTGGACGCGTTGCAGTACCGCCTCGGCTCGCGCGCGCCCCTCCTCGCTGGACTTGTCGTACGCGACCTGAAAGAGATAGACGACTCCCTTCGCTCGCACGAGTCGGCAGAGCGCGCGGTAGTTCGTTCCCTCCTCATCTTCGAACTCGTAGTAGAAGGTGATCTCGCGGCGTCCGTTCGCGTTCGATGTCGATCTCCCGTGAACCGGCGACTCGGGGTACGAGTGCTCCTTGAGTGCCAACATGCCCTTCAGAAGGGCTTCGTCCGGAGCCGTTGCGTCGTCGAGCCCGATCGCGATCACGGTGAGCCAGCACTCTTCGCGGTAGACGGCAATCAGGTCTTCGTACTCGTACGCGCTCTCGATGTCATCCGTCGTGAACCACGCTTCGCCGCTCAGATCGACCTCGTATCCGTAGCGATGCGACACGTGCTTCCCAATGAGTCGCGTGTCGTCCGCATGGGTTTTCCGGGTTCGGTCGATCTGATCGAAGCAGCGAAGCATTGTGCGAGCCGCCCTCTCTACTTGGCGCCGATTTCCCTGCTCCGCGAAGGTCACGAGTTGATACGAGTACCCGTTATGCGCGAAGACGCGGTGGTCGTAGCAGAATCGCTGGAAGTCGGACTTGGCCACCGACTCGAAGGCGAGCCCCTCAATGCCGGCGTGCCGGATTTTGTTCCGTGTCCCGATTTTCGCGTTCGGATCGAGCGCAGTCATGTTCGCCTGCGCGATGTCGGCGAGTTCCTCGCTGGTCATTGCGAACTCGACGCCGGCACGTTCGGCGATCAGGATAAAGAAGACTTCCGTACCCAGCTGGTTGTAGGCGATGCAGGCGTCCTCGTTGAGCATCTGCGGGTCGAGCGATAGCCATCCGGCGGGGGGGCTTTCGAAGCGGAGGTTGAACTCTTCGAGAACCTGCGCGTCGCCTTGGCCGATCAGTCCGAGCAGGGCGGCGGTCACGGTGTCGGATTCCCCGTCCGTGCGTCCCTTGAAGCCCTGCCAGCCGGTCAGCGCGAACGCAAGCACGACGGCGAAAATCGCCTGCGGCACGCCCAGGATGTAGGGCGGCTTGGCGCGCCGATAGCCGAGCAGTCCGATGATGGCGACAATGGCGCCGGTGGCGGCGAACCCGCCTGCGGACGTCGCGGCGATCGCGAGCATCGCTCCCTCGTAGCCAGCCATCGCCGCGAGAGCACTGAGCGCGTAGATCTCCACCGAAAGCAGCACCAGGGCGAGGCTCACGACGCACGCAGTGCTGCTCGTGTTGCGCCGTGCGATTTGGATGCACTTGATCACGCCGCTCAGCGCCAGCAGCGCGGGAACTCCGGCGACGAGCCAATCCACGGCACTGTCGGCGTCCAATTCGGCGAGTAGCGGCATCCATGCGATCTCTTGCGTCATCCCGTCGCCCATTCTGCATCAATTCCCGTTCGGACAGTACGGCGTTCCCGACCTCGCCCGCCGCATTCTGGAGGCCGCGGACGAAGTCTCGGTGGACTCTCTCGCCGCCGTCGATGAGTTCCACATTGGCGGACGCGCCGCGACTGAACAGATGGCGCGGTGCGTGTGGTGTAGGCGGTGTTAGTGCGGGACTGAGTTCCCAGGTCGGTTTTGGGTTGTGGGTGATGGGTCTTGCGTCGCGACCAGATTGCCACGCTGCGGAACCGTTGCCGTTGGGCCTCGGTCGGTTCCGGCGCCGCCCCAGAACTCCCGGGGCCCCTCGGCTTCCATGCGCAGGGGGATGGCCTGGTCGCGACGCAAAGCCCAAAGCCCATTACCCAGAGCGCGCGAGCGCAGCGAGCGCCTACGTGTTCACCCAGCGTGCGAGGGTGGCCTGGAGGCGTTCGAGGTCGAGGGGTTTGCCGATGAAGTCGTCCATGCCGGCGGCGCGGCACTTCTCGCGTTGGCCGGGCATGACGCTGGCCGTCATCGCGATGATGGGGGTGCGGCGTTGCTTCCCTTCGAGGTTGCGGATGCGCGCGGTCGCCTCGTAGCCGTCCATGATCGGCATCTGGCAGTCCATGAACACGAGGTCGTACTCGCCCGC
>CBDURV010000286.1:0-5867 GCA_965369495.1 uncultured bacterium | reverse complement strand
GCAGCATCGGCCAACCCCACGCCCAGGCGATCAACGCCATCGCGCCGAAGTGCGCGGCGATTACCACCAACCGCTCCCGACGCAACCGCGCGCGAACGTCCGGCGGATATGTGGCCGACTCCTTGGCCGCGGCGCGGAAGTAGATGGGAAAGAGCGCGGGCGTGAAATAGAGCAGCTTGAACCAGCGCCGCACGATTTTCGGCGTCAGGTGGTGGCGCTTGGGATCGGCCTCGGCGTCGCCCAGCTCCTTGTGGTGGTCGAGATGCCAGCGCGTGAACTGGCCCGGCGAAAGCCCGCAGGGCACGGCATAGACCCACGCCATGAGCCGGTGCCCCAGGCCGCCCTTGTTGCGGAACACCGCGCGGTGAACCACCTCGTGCAGCAGCACCGTGAACGAAAAGACCATGAAACCGAGCAGAATCGCGGACGGCACCCAGATCCACGCGTTGTCGGCAAAACGCACAATCAGCCAGCCCGCTGCCAGCGCCGCTCCGAACTGCCGCACCGCAACCAGCGCGTGGCGCCAACCCGATAGCGCATGCAGCTCCCGCAACCGCTCGGAGTCGAGCAGCTCCTTGAACTCCGCGCGCAGCGGCCCGGACGCCTCATGCCACTTTCCCGACATTGCCGGTAGTGTAGACGCCGGTCAATCATGCGCCTGTCACTCGTCCTGCTGCTGCTCCTCTTCGCCTGCCGGACGTCCGGCCCGAAGTCGCTGGAGGAAGAGTCGGTGCGGCTGGAGTTGGGGCGCCGCGTCGTGACCACGCTCGACCAGCAGGAGCACTACTTCCGGCAAAGCGTTACACGCGCCGCGTTCATTCGGCGGCTGGAGGCGATCGCGCACGACACGGGCGACGCCGCCGGCTACTACCGCGAACTCGCCGACGCGCTCGCATCGCTCGACGAGGGGCACACGGGACTGGTCGGCTCCGCCACGATTCCCTTCACCAACACGATTCCGCCCGTGGCACTGCTCGATCTGGCCGAAGGGCCGGTGGTGGCCGGCGTGGCGCCCGGCATCGAGTCGGGCGGGCTCCAGCCGGGCGACCTGCTACTGCGAATCGGCGGGCGCGAGACGGGCGAAATCCTCGAAGAGCAGCTTCCGCGCACATCCGGCTCCACCACCCACGGGCGCCGTGCCCGCGCCATCGCGCATCTGCTTGCAGGCCCCACCGGACGCCCGGCGCGCGTCGATGTGCGCGGCCTCGACGGACGCGAACGCACCTGTTTTCCGCTGCGCTTCCTGCTCGACGACCAGGGCCGCTATCGGCAGAGATTCGGCTTCCTGCCCGAGGAAATCCGGGTCCAGCGCATCGATGCAGCCACCGCGTACATCGGCCTGCCGGACTTCGAACCGGGCCGCGCAAAGGAACTGATCGACGCGCTGGAACCACTGCGCGCGCTGCCGGTGCTGATTCTCGACCTGCGCGGCAATCCCGGCGGCCGCATCCAGACGTTGCAGGAAATCGGCGGGATCTTCTTCGAGGGTTCCGTGCCGCTACTGCGAATGCGCATCGAGAATCGCGAAGAAACTGTCAGCTCCACCCCGGGAAGGTTTACCTACCGCGGGGTCGTGCGAGTCCTCGTGGACGCCCGCACGGGCAGCGCCGCCGAGCTCCTGGCCGCCGCCCTGCAGGATCGCCGCAACGCCCGCGTCGTCGGTCGCCCGACCGCCGGATCGACCCGATCACGGCGCACAGCCCGCCTACCGGGCGGGGTTTTGTTCCACTACGCCGGCCGCGCGGAATTCCTCCGGCTCGACGGCACGGCGGTCGAAGGGGTCGGCGTCCGGCCCGATGTCGCCTTCCTGCCCTCCCGCGAACAGCTCTCGGGGGGCAGCTATGGGGACGCGGCCGGCGACCCCGCCGTGCGCCTCGCCCTTGACCTGAATTGACCCCGCCGCCCGCCTCCCCTACGATTGCGCCGTCTTTTACCGAAGAGAAGACGACGAGATATTCGCCCGGTGCGATGCCCGCGCCGCGCGGCCGGAGAGTCGATGAAAATCACTGAAATCCCGACTGAGGGCTACGAAAAGGTCGTCCGCTGCGACGACCCGGAAAGTGGCCTTAAGGCGATCATTTCCGTCCACGACACCACGCTGGGACCGGCGCTGGGTGGACTGCGGATGTGGCCGTACCTCTCAGACCAAGAGGCGCTGACCGACGTCAACCGCCTGTCGCGCGGCATGACGTACAAGTCTGCCGTGGCGGAAACCGGCCTGGGTGGCGGAAAATCGATCATTATCGGCAATCCCAAGACGGACAAGGCCGAGGCCCTGTTCCGCGCCATGGGCCGGTTTGTCGATTCGCTCGACGGGCTCTACACCACCGCCGAGGACGTCGGCACCTCGGTCGAGGACATGATCCTCGTGCGCAAGGAGACGAAACACGTCACCGGCCTGCCGCGCGATATCGGCTCGTCCGGCGACCCGTCGCCCTACACGGCGCGCGGCGTCTTCCTCGGCATCAAGGCGTGCATCGAACAAGCGCTCGGCACGAGCGACTTCAACGGCGTGCGCCTCGCCGTCCAGGGCACCGGCCACGTCGCCCGCTACCTGTGCGGCCACCTGCACGAGGCGGGCGCCAGCCTGATCGTGACCGACATCGTCGAGGAACGCGCCAAGCTCGTCGCCGACCAGTACGGCGCGACGATCGTCTCCCCCGAGGATATCTACGACGTCGACTGCGAGATCTACTGCCCGTGCGCCTTGGGCGCAACCATCAACGACGACACGATCCCGCGCCTCAAGGCGAAGATCGTGGCGGGCGCGGCCAACAACCAGTGCCTCACCGTCGAGCACGGCGACCGCCTGCGCGAGCGCGGCATCCTCTACGCCCCCGACTTCGTGATCAACGCCGGCGGCATTATCAATGTCTCGGTCGAGCTGGAGCCGAATGGCTACAACGAGGACCGCGCGCTGGCCAAGGTGAACAACATCTACAACGCCGTGCGGGACATCCTCCGAACCGCCGCCGAGGAGGACATCGCGACCAACCGCGCCGCGATCCTGCTCGCCGAACGCAAGCTGGAGGAAGGACGCAAGTCCAAGACCGCGTAGGTGAGAGTATTCCTCGTCTTGATCGTGCTCGCTGCGGCGGGCGGGATTGCATTCCTTGTGGTGGAAGGGGATGGGTCCGGGAAGGGGAAGGCGCAGCACGACCGCAAGGGGGGCGCCGTCGATCGCGATCCGCCGCCTCCGGCAGCGGGCGATTCACGCGACAAGCCGCTGCCCGCCATCCTCGGGCCGGCGGCGCGCGATCCGCGCAGTGCGCAGACCCAGGCGGATCTGGCCGCGTTCGTGGCGGAGTGCCGTCGGCGCGGCGTCGAGGCGGTGCCGCTGCTGGGCGCACTGCTGCGCGACGGCAAGGACTACAGGCTTCTGCCGCGTTGGAACTTCAAGAAGCGCGCGCTGGATGACTTCCCGACCGTGCGCAGCGCCTACCTCGCGGCCCTGCGCGCCATTCCCGGACCGGAAGCGACCTTTTCGCTGCGCGAGGCGTTGCGTACGTCGCACAGTTGGGAAGAGGCGTACTACATCGCCATCGGCCTCAAGGATCGCGATGTGGAAGGCTGGACGGGTGATCTGCTCGACCGCGCCATCGACGGTACGCGACCCGCCTACCGGCACCTGCAGGAGGACATCATCGCGCTGGCCGCCGAGTCCGATCCCGAGACACTGGCCCAGCGCCTCGTCCGCGACCTACCCCGCGGAAGCCAGGCAAAGACCGACAAGCTGATCCTGGCATTCGCGGCACGGCAACTGCCGATCCAGCTCGCGCTCGACTCCGTAACGCCGTTGATTCTCGACGAACAGGTCAACTACCGCGCGCGCGCCAACCTCATCACCGCGCTGCTCAGCCGCCCCGAGATAGATGTCTATACACGGCTGCGCGAAGAGGCGCTACGCACGCGGTTCGATCCGGAACTGAGCCGGTCGATCGCGTGGGCCGCGGTCAACAACACCCAGTTCGCGACGGACGCGATGGTCTACGCGCAAGCGATGAGCCAGTCCGACACCAAGCTGGCGGACGAGGTTCGGCGACGCTTCGAGGAACGAAGGAGGGCGGCGGGCGAACTGGTCAACGCCGCGTTGAACCTCAACCTCGAAACGAGCAACGACAAGCGCGCGCAGGCGCTGCGGCGCGCGCTCAACGCCCACCGTCGGAAGTTCGACGGCCCGCGCTGAGGTCGCGCTCGACCTGCTCATCGGTGCGGTCGTCGCGCACGACCATCCGGATTACCTCGAAGCCGACCGAGTAGTCCTGCGCGTCGTATTCGATCAGCGCGATGTCGCCCTGCTGCATCTTGAACGCCGCGTCGCCCAACCGGCGGCCCATGTTGGCGCGCAACATGCGCGGAACCTGGGGACGTGTCGGGTCCGGATCAACCCCGTAGTTGCAGAAGAAGTAGGGACCGTTCGCCGTCTGCGCGCCCGGTTCGCGATCGTCGGAATAGCCGTCGCGCAGTGCGACGAAGTTCTCGCCCGCCCGCGCGCGCCGCAGAACCTGGCGCGCGACACGTTCCGCCTCCTCGAGCGTGCGGCGCGCGGGGATCTCGAACGGGTTACCGCGATAGCTGATCAGGATGCGCTCGATCGCCACGCGGCGCGGTTCCCCCTCGCCGCGCACGCGCGGGCGTTCCGCGGCAGGCTCTTCCGTGTCCGAACAGGCGACGACGGCCACAAGCAGCAGGAGCGCGCGCACTACTTGGTTCTCCGCACCACGAAGTAGCCCTGCGGAGCTTCCTGCTTGTCGTACTCGACGATGCCCGACTCGCCTACGCCCAGGGCGAACGCAAGCTGGTAGAGCCCGGCGGGCACGTCCTTCTGTTCCAGTTCACCCGGCTGCGCGAACGCGGGCGAGCGCACGAGTGTCAGGCTCGTGGGCACGCTCTTGTCGCCGCGGTGGTAGCGCTTCGTCAACGTGTCGAGCGCGGCGCCCTCGCCCATGCGGCGCAGGCACTCTTGCGCCATGCGCTGCGCCTGCTCGCGCGTGACCTTCGTCTTGGAGGCGTTCACCGCGCCCTTGAACGGAACCACGATAATGCGCAGCGAGACGCGGGAGGCGTTGGCCGCCACCTTGAGCGGCGAGCGGTTTCGCAGCCAGATCACGCGCGCGCGACGCGAGCGGTTCCTGCCCGCGGTGCCGATCTCGTTGCCGTTGTTGTCCACGATCAGGAACAGGTCGCCATGGTGCGACCGCGCGATGCCCTCGATCATTCCGAACGAAGGCAGCCGCGGATAGCCGAGCAGCTTTTCGGTCAGGTTGCGCAGACCGGCCACCTTGAACTTCTGGGCGAAACCGTCGCCTTCGAATTCGAGTTCCGCGATGGAGCGCGCAAGACGGCTCACGATGAACAGCCTCTGATCGGCGGTCGCGACTGCGCCGGTCTGATCCACCGTCGCCAGCGGCAGTCGTAGCGGGTCGCCGCGCTGCTTGAGGCGGAAGGGTTCCTCCTTGATGTCGTAGACATGCACCGGCGGTTGCATGCCGGTCGTCGCGAGGCGCTCCTTGAGCAGGTAGAGCAGGGGCGTTCCGTCGCGCTTGCGCCGCAGGGCAACGCCTTCGATGCCGTCGTTGGAGCCCAACAGCACGCCGGTCGGCGTCCGCCCCAGCACCCCGCCGAAGATCGTGGTGCGCAGGATCGAGTTGTCGCTCTCCGCCGCGAGGAAGAGCGTGCCCCCGCTGACGCCATCGAACGCGAGGCCCTCGAGGTCGTAGCGCTCCTTGGGCGCGCCGCGCAGCGGAATCGCGGGGCTCACCAGCAGGCGCTTGCGGACGTGGTCGACCGTCGCGCGAAAGAGCGCGTTGCGCTGGTCGGACACGACCATCAGGCCCGTGTGGGCCGAGTCGCCATGCAGGAACGCG
>CBDURV010000285.1:0-5889 GCA_965369495.1 uncultured bacterium | reverse complement strand
GAGCGCAGCGACGAGACCGCGCGGAAGCGCACCCATTCGTCGGGCGAGTCGAGCAGTTCCACGAGCACGGGCAATGCCGCGCGCTCGTTGAGGTTGGCCAGTTCGTGCGCGGCCGTGTACCGCACGCGACTGGACGGCGACTTGAGCGCGCCACGCAGGAACGGCGCCGCCTGCTTGCCGCGCAAGTTGCCGATGGCGGCAAAGCTGGCCAGGCGTGTCTCGCTCGCCCCCTCCGTTGCGGCGCGCATCAGCAGTGGCAGATCGGCGGGGCGCGCGGTCGCGGCCAGCGCCGTGTGCGCGGCGCGGCGCAGGTAGGGATCGCCTGCCAGCGGTACCACGCCGAGGACCTCCGCGGCGAGGCCGGTGATCTTGCGCTTGTGGATGGTCCGCAGGACGCTATAGAGCACTTCTTCGGGCAGACGTTGTCGCGCGTGATCGAGCAGGGCGCGCGCACGGCGGCGCACTTCGGGCTCGTCATCGTCCACGGCGCGCTCCAGCGCGGAGATGGGGGCGACCTGCATGCGCATCAGCTCGCGCATGGCGAGTTCGCGCCGCGTGGCCTGCGCGGCGCCGAGGTCGCTCACGTACTCCTCGATCAGCGCCTGCGCCTGCGGATCGGGGGCCATCGATCGCAGGAATTGGCCCAGCGACTCGCGTGTCGGCTTCAAACCGTTGCGCGCAAGCGTGCGCTCATCCGGTGTCTGCGCCAGACTCGCGACCGCGACGATCAGAAGACATCCGCCGACCCGGAGCATGGATCAATTCTAATCGCTACTCTGGATGGGCTGGTCGAGCGCTTCCGGGGGAACCGGCACACCGTTGATGTCGATGTCGATCGCGTAGGTTCCGTCTTCGGTATAGAGCAGCAGCGCACCGAGCGAATCGGTGGTGGAGTCCACCCCGATCGTGTTTTCGCCCGTCTCGTGGAGGTCCTGCCGGAAGTCCTCGCCGTCGGGTTCGAGCGGGTCCGTCTCCGGCACGTCGAACGTCGTGTCGCAGGAGTTCGTCAGGTCGATCGTGCCCGTTCCCCAGTACTCGTACGAGTCATCGAAATCGATCTCGGAACGGAACGGGATTTCGGAACCGTTGCGTCCCGAGTATCGAATCGCACCCGCGGTCAGTTCCGCATCGACAGTGTAGCTGATCTGCAATGTCGTGCGAGTACCGCCCGGCACGCTCACGTTGCTGTAGATGGAGAGTTGCCCCGACATCGTGCCGCTCTGCTCGCCGCTGGTGTACTCCTCCAGATCGATCGTGTAGTTGATCAGGCCCTGGCTGCCGCTGGAGGTGAAGATCACGCCGCCGCCGCTCGGCATCTGGTCGAGCATGCGGTTGCTTTCGATGAACAGGTCGGTCAGTTCCTCGACGATGCCGGTCATGGCGAGGAAGACAGCCTGCTGGTCTTCCACGCAATTGCCGAGGATCCGGAGTTCCGAGTCGCTCGGGAAGAGGCGGATTGTGTATTCCGCCGCGGTGCCGTTGACATCGCCGTGGTAGTCCGCGTCCTGCGTCGTGTCGGAGAGCGTTACCTCGCCCCGGAACGTGAGGCCGCCCGCTGAAATCGTCCCGTTCATCTTGCCCGAAAGGCGGAGGCCGCCCAATTCGATCGCCGGCGCTTGGCCGTTGATGATGTTGTTCGGGAAGCTCAATGCGAGCGGGCTGTTGGTTGCGATCTGGTAGGCGGCCTCGCAGCCCGAAAGCCGATTCTCGGTGCTGGAGTCGCCGGAGACGTCGACTGCGTTGAGGGCGGTGAACTGCATCACCTGCGAAACCGTGCCGAAGATCGCGGTGTTCGAATCCTGCACCGGTGCCACGCTGTAGTCGAGCGCCACGCTGCTGCCGACGAGGATAGCCGGATCCGGATTGGCGTCGAACGTCGCCTTGCCCGACATGACGGTGTCGCGCTGGAAGTCACTCGACGTATCGAATTCGATGCTGAAGTCGAAGGTGAAGGGCGGGTCGTTCTGGTCGGAGGATTGCGTCCACGTCACCCAGGGCGGCGGCGGGGCGCCTTGCGCGACCTCGGTGATCGTTTCGATCTGCGCCATGAGCAGAGTCAGGCCCAGCACGCTGTCGCGGCTGCAGAGTTCCAGTGCTTCGGGCGCCTCGTTGACGCAGTCGTCGGAGGAGCAGCCGATGATGAGCAGGATGGGGAGGATGGCGGCCTTCATGGCCGCGATCCTACGGGCTTACCTGGAATCGATCCAGTCGCCCACGAGTGCGACGCCGGCCGTGTCCACCTCGTTGCTGCCGAGCGGCGGCATGGCGAGACTATTGCGCAGGCGCATGCGCTCCCACAGGGTGCTGCTCTCCTTGGCGCCGCCGACGGCGCGGCGCTCGTTGGGAAGTCCCAGCGAGCCGTCGGACGGCACGACATCGAAGAGTTCCATCGCCCCCTGCGCGGTCGCCCGGCGAAGGTCGAGGTTGACCGCGGTGGGGCCGCCGGGGCGATGGCACATGGCGCAGTTCACGTCGAGGTAGGCGCGCGCACGGGCATCGAGCGGCTGTGTGGCGTCGTGCGGATGGGGCAGCGCGTCGAGGGTCGCGGCTGCGGGAATCGCGTCCGTGAAGAGCCCGATGTGGTCCCAGGCGCGAAGCTGGTTGTCGCTCCGCAACGGATACGCGAACTCGCGGTTGATCTGGTCGGTGCGCACGCCCAACACGAATCCGGCGACGGCGGTGTGGCAGCGCATGCAGTCTTCGCGGCTGGGAAAGGGCCAGGTCTGCGAGCTTGTGGCGCCGCCCGCGTCGGTAATCGTCAGCACGCGGGTGTCGGCTCCGGGCAGCAGGGTCGCCTCGGTGCCGCTTTCGTTCCAGCGATAGGAGTAGCCCTCCCAGCCGCTGGTGCGATTCACCAGCACGCGCGTTTCGATGCGGGTGCTCACGCCCGGTGCGGTCTCGAGTTCCATGTGTTTGACGAGCACGGTGCCGGTCGGAAACTGCCACGCGCCATCGGCCGAAAACGTGATGCGCGTCTGGCCGGGCAGCGCCATCCAGCGCCGCTTGCTGGCTCCGTCCGACCATGTGGGCGCGTTGACGTCGTATTCGATTGCGCCGGCGACCGGCGAGAGGGTGGCGAGGCTGCTGAAGAGACCGGTCTGCGAGAGCGTGGCGGGAATCGTGTCGGGCGGGCCGCCGCCGGCCTCCTCGAAGCGGTAGATGCCGCCGTCGAAGGAACAGACGTACAGTTCGCCCGCCTCGTCCTCGCCGAACGACGACGGGTTGGTCACGCTGGCGACCTGCGCGTTGTAGACGAGTGCGCTGCCCTCCCAGACGAGTGCCCAGACGCGCCCCGAGATGAAGTCGGCGTAGAGATACGCGCCTTGCAGCGACGGGAGCGCCGAACCGCGGTAGACGTAGCCGCCGGTCACGCTGGCGCCCAGGTTGTGGCCGTAGTCGATGACGGGAGCGATGAAATCCGTGGCGGGCAGGTTGGCCGGGTTGTCGAACTCCGAGTCGCCTTCGAAGAACCGCCAGCCGTAGTTGCCGCCGCGAACGATCAGGTCGATCTCCTCGACGGCGTTCTGGCCGACATCGCCGGCCCAGAGTTCATGCGTCTCGCGATCGAAGCTCATGCGCCACGGGTTGCGCAGTCCGTAGGCCCAGATGAAGTCGCGCGGCCCGCCGTCGCCCGTGTAGAACGGGTTGTCGGTCGGCGCGCTCCCGTCGCTGTTCATGCGCAGGATCTTGCCCAGCAGCGTGTCGAGGTTCTGCGCGTTGTTCTGCGGGTCGCCGCCGCTGCCGCCGTCTCCCGCCGCGATGTAGAGCTTGCCGTCGTCGGGACCGAACGCGAGTTCCCCTCCGTTGTGGTTGGAGAAGGGCTGGTTGAAGCTGACCAGTTGCAGCTCGCTCGCCTCGTCGCCGTCGTTGCCGGTCACCGAGAAGCGCGAGACGATGGTGCGGCGCGGTCCGGCGGCGCTGTAGTTCACATAGAAAAAGCCGTTGTTCGCGAAGTCGGGATCGAAGGCGAGTCCGAGCAGTCCCTCCTCATTGCCGTTGCGCGAGACGCGACCGCGGATATCGAGGAAGACGGCCGAGGTCGCGACATCGTCGTCATTGTCGAAGACGCGGATAATGCCGCTCTGCTCGACGACGAAGAGTCGATCGCTGCCGTCGCCGGCGTGGGTGATCTTCGTGGGCCGGTTGAAGCTGAGCGCGCCGAATGCGCGGATGCGATTGAGGGATCCCGGCCGGCTCAGGCCGGTGGGGAAGGTGAGGCCCTGCACGGTCTCGCGCCGGGCGAGGCCGAATCCCGTGTCGGACGCGGTGGATCCGCCGCCTCCGCAGGCGCAGAGAATGAAGGCGAGGAACGGGACGAGTAGCCGCATTGATTGATTTTCGGTTGTACCCTGTTGCGCCATGAGAACAACGCTCGTCGCTCTCCTGGTTCTGGTCGTTGTCGCACGCGCGGAAGACAGCCTCGCCGAGGCTCTGACCGGGTTGCGCGTGGCGCCGGCCAAGGACTCGGATGCTGCCGTCCAGGCCGTTTTGGCGCTCAATCCGAAGCGCGCGGCGGTGCTGGAGGCGCTGCGCAAGCCGCTCGGCATTGTGGCGACCAAGGCGGGCTGGCAGTCGCTCGAGGCGACCGATGTAAACGGCGTCACCCGCCCGTTCGAGATCTACATTCCGGAGAGCATCGTCGGCAAGTCCGAGCCGGTGCCCCTCGTGGTTCATATGCATGGCGGCGTGAGTCGCGCCGCGTACCCCGCGAACCCGGGGCAGGGCAGTTCGGCGGCCCTCTGGCTGCCCAGCGCGGAGGAGCAGGGGTTCGTGATCGTCGCGCCCGCCGGTCGCGCGGGCTGCGTCTGGTGGCGCCCGGAGGGGGCGGCGCACGTGCGCGCGGTGATTCGCGAGGCGAAGCGCCTGGCGCCGATCGACGACGACGCCATCACCGGCACCGGATTTTCGGACGGCGGCAGTGGCGCCTTCTACCTGGCCATGGCCGAGCCCGATCCGTTCGCCGCGTTCATTCCCATGAACGGACACCCGGCCGTCGCCTCCGGCGCGTCGAAGCAGCAGCTCTACATTTCCAACCTCGCGCGCACGCCGCTGTTCGTCACGATGACGCAGGACGACTCGCTCTACCCCGCGGCCAGCCAACTGCCGCACCTGCGTGCCGCGATGGGGGCGGGGGCTGCGCTGCATCTCTTCAGCTACCCGCGCGGCGGCCACCGACCCGTCTACTTCAAGGAACTGAGCCCGATTTTCGAGCGCTTCGTGACCGACACGCCGCGCGATCCGAATCCGCGTGCATTGCAGTGGAAGTGCGCGACGCCGGAACTCGGCCGCACCGCGTGGTTGGCGATCGAGAAGATCGGAGCATCCGACAGCGACCCCGCCGCAACCCAGGATCTCAACGTCATGAGCACGCCGGGGCGCGTGCGCATCGGCGTCGGCGTGGATCGCGCCTTCGAGGGGGTGGGCGTTCGCATTACCTCGATTTCCAAGGGCTCGCTGGCGAGCAAGCTGGAGCTGAAGGTCGGCGATGTGATCGTCGAAATGGACGGCAAGCAGGTGAAAGGATTGGCCGACCTGAGCGCCATCCTGCGCGCCAAGAGCCTCGGGGACGACGCGGCGCTCAAGCTTCGACGCGGGGAAGAGAGCCTCGAGAAGCAGGGCCGGTTCCCGCCGTTCGTGGCGCGACCGATTTATTCGCGCGACAAGCCGACGGCGAGCATCGCGCTCACCTCCGAGGGCAATCGCGTGATGGTCCGCTCACGCAATGTGCGCCGTTTCCGCCTTTCGTTGCCACACGATCTCTTCGGCGACGGCGAAATCGTGCTGGCCGTCAACGGCAAGCGAATCCAGCCCGAAACGCGAGAAATTCCGCTGGACGAGATCCTGAAGCGCTATGCGCGGCAGGCGGATTCGGGACGCGTCTACGCCCGT
>CBDURV010000284.1:0-5893 GCA_965369495.1 uncultured bacterium | reverse complement strand
TCCTCATTGACTCCCTCTCGGGGGGCGGGGCGGAACGCTCGGTTCTCTCTCTTGCACGCGGCTTGGAGTCGCGGGGCGGCGCGCGGACGCACGATGGCAACGCGCGCGCAAGCTCTGGAAACGGCAGTGGCCGAAGTCGAGCGTGAGCGCGGTGCGCGGTTCGATCTCTTCTTGTCGAATCTGGAACGCACGTCCGAGGTCGTTGCGGCCACCAGCCTCGCACCCACCTTCCACATCGTGCGCAACTCCGTTGACCAGACGATTCGCCGCGAGTTTCGTCGCGGACCGCTGCGGTACCGGCGTGCGAAAGAGTGTTTCGGTGCCCTGAGCGGCCAGCACTGCATCACGATTTCCGACGGCGTGCGCGACGAGATCGAAACGAGCCGTTTCGTCAAGCCGGCGTCGGCACGGCGTATCTACAACGCGTTCGAGGTGGACGAAATCCGATCGCGCGCGCGCGAACCGGTCGCGGGTCTTTCCGACGAGCCCTACGTCATTCACGTGGGGCGGTGCGTGAGGCAGAAACGCCATGACGTTTTGCTGCGCGCGTTCGCCCAGGCCCCGGAGCCCTACCGCCTGGTCTGCCTTACCCATCGCGATGACAAGCTGCAACGACTTGCGCGGCGCCGCGGTGTCGCCCATCGGTTGATTACGCCCGGCTTCCAGCAGAACCCGTACGCCTGGATCGCGGGCGCGCGCCTGCTCGTGAGCAGTTCCGACTTCGAGGGGCTCTGTCGCGTGGTGGCCGAGTCGCTTCTCTGCGGGACCCCGGTAGTCACGACGGACTGTCCCCACGGTCCGGCCGAGATCATGGGCGAGGAGCTGGGCCACTGGCTCGTACCGGTGGGGCGGCCGGATCTGCTCGGCGCGAAGATCACGGAAGCGCTCGCGACCGAGATCGACCTGAGCGGCTGGCGTTTTGTCGATGAGATCGATCCGGGGCACATCGCCGATCAGTTTCTCGCGTTGATTCCGACCACGACTGCCTCGTAATTCAACGCTCCCGGAGACTACGCGTGATCGGCAACGGGTCGCCCGGTTAGAATTCCCGGGTGCGTCTTGGGGGTGATGAAAGTGTCACCGAACGCAGCCTGACGGGGCTGACGATCGGGAATTTCGAGGTACGCCAGCTTGTCGGAAAGGGCGGTGGCGGATCGGTCTATCGTGCCCACACGGTGGCGGCGGGCCCGGCGGGCGAAGCGGGCAGCCTCGTCGCGCTCAAGATCTTCCATCCCGAACTGCTCACCGACGAACGCGTCTTCCAGCGCTTCCAGCGCGAGGCCGAGCTGGGCATGCGGATCGACCATCCGCACGTCGTGCGCAGCTACGAGGTGGGCGAGACAGCAATCGAAGGAGCGATCGAGGGAGAGAAGCTCCACTATCTCGCGATGGAGTTCATCGAGGGCGAAACGCTGCGCGAGACGCTCGATGAACTCAACGGCGTGCCGGAGCATCTGCTCTATCAGCTCACCGATCAGATCCTCGACGCGCTCGCGTCGGTGCACGCCGAGGGCATGATCCATCGCGACGTGAAGCCGGAGAACATCGTCCTCACCAGCGACCGCGAGGTGAAGCTGATGGACCTCGGCGTCGCGCGCCTGCAGCAGGAGGGGCGCGACATCACGCGCGCCGGCGAGTTCGTCGGGTCGCTCGCGTACGCGGCGCCGGAGCAGTTCATCGATCAGGATCATGTCGATCCGCGCGCCGACATCTACGCCGTCGGTGTGATGCTCTACGAGATGGCGACGGGCGAGAATCCCTACGATGTCTCCGACCTCAACACGCTGCTCACGCGCAAGGTGAAGGGGCAGGTTCGGCGACCCAAGATCGTCAACCGGGATCTCGACAACTTTCTCGACGACGTGATTCTCACCTGCCTGCATTCCAAGCCGACGGAGCGCTTTGCGGATTGCGGTGAGTTGCGTCGCGTGCTTGCCGAGGGCGAGCAGAGTGCGTGGTGGAAGGAGCGCACGCAGAGCGAGAGCTTCCCCGCCTCGGAGCAGGCGCTCAAGCGCGTGCGACCGGAGCGCGAAGGGCCGCTGGTCGGACCGGAGACGGGGCTCGAGGCGCTGCACGCCGCGTACGACGTGGCGCGCGGTGGAGCGGGCGCGGCGGCGCTGGTTGCCGGCGTTGCCGGTGTGGGCAAGTCGCGCCTGATCCATGACTTCCTCGAGGAACTCGTTGCGCCCGATGGCCCGCTCATCCTTGCGGGGCGCTGCCCGGGTGAGGCGACCGGCTCGCATGGGGCGTTCATCGATGCGCTTGCGGACTACCTCGGGGAAGGCGAGCAGAAGGATGCGCGCCTGCGTGAACTCCTGCCCGACGGCGCCGGCATCGTTCCGCTCCTCTCGGCGCAGCTCGGCGGCGGACACGACCAGCTCGATAGCGACGACTTCGTCGCGGCCTATACGCGGATCGTGCATGCGCTGGCGGCGGAGCGAACGCTGATCCTCGTGATCGAGGATCTGCAGCGTGCCGGGACGGAGACGCTGGCGCTTTTCGAGCACCTGAGCCGCTCGATCCAGGAGCATCCCGTGCTGCTGATCGGCAGCTACCGATCGGAGGAGGTCGAGGACGGCTCGGATCTACATTCGTTGCCCGCGCAGGTTGCGCAACGGGTACGCACGGAGGCGTTCACCGTCGAACCGCTCGGCCGCGACGACGTCGAGGAGCTGTTGCTCGCGCTCCTGGGCCGCGCCCGCACGGTGCGCGCGATCGGCTGGCCGCTGTTGCGCGCCTGCGAGGGCAATCCCGCCTTCCTGCTCGCCGTCGTGGCGCACCTCAAGGACTCGGGTGCGGTTACGTGCGGCGACGAGGGCTGGTACGCATCGCGTCCGATCGAGTCGATCGAGTTGCCCGGCGACCTGCGCTCGCTGCTCGCCATTCAACTCGACGGGATCGACGACGACCTGCGCGCGACCCTCGATGCGGCGGCGGTCCAGGGCGCGGAGTTCGATGCCTCGCTGTTGGCGTCGGTGACCGGCGTCCGGCGGCTGCGGCTGCTCAAGCGGCTGGCGGTCCTCGAACGCAAGCACCGGCTTCTGCGCAGTTCGGGCAAGTCGTCGTTCCGGTTTGCCAGCCCCGGCTTGCAGCAGGTCGTCTACGACCAACTGGCCGAGCCGCGCCGGCTGGAGTTGCATGCCGCGACGGCTGCCGCGATGCGCGACGACGACGAGCCTATGGACCCGGCCGATACGGTCGCGTGGGTGCGGCACATGCTGCACGCCGGCAAGCTCAACGAGGCGCGCGAGGTCGTCCCGATCGCGATCGAGTACGCCGCGACGCACGACCACGCCGCCGACGCGGCGCGCTTCCTGCGTCAGATCGCGGAGGGGCTCGACGCGGACGACTCAAAGCTGCGGTTCGACCTGTTCATGCTGCAGGCAGCTCTTCAGCGCGTTCTCGGACGCGTGGGGGAGCTGTGGCAAGCACTCGGGCAGGCGGCTGACGAAGCCGAGCGGCTCGGAGACTCCGGCGCGCGGGCGCGCGTGCGTGTCGCGTTCGCATCGGCGTCGTGCGAGGCGGGGCATCTCGACCGCGCAGAAAACGACGCGCGCCTCGGGCTCGAGGAAGCGGAACGGGCGGACGACGCCGAGTGTCGCGCGCAGTGCCTGCACACGCTCGGCGCGATTTCCTACCGGCGCGGCGAGTTCGTCAAGGCCGCGGACGAGTGGCGTTCGGCGGTGGCACTGCGCCGCGCCATCGGCGACCGACGCGGCGAAGCGGCGTCGCTGGTTCGCCTTGGCGCGGTCATGCCGGAGGTCGGCGCATCCGCCGAGGCGCTCGCGACCAAGCAGGAAGCGCTCGAGATCCTGCGGGAGATCGGCGATCGTCGCGGCGAGGGTGCCGCGCTCAACGATGTCGGCAACGCGTTCGTGGATGCGGACCGCATGCCGGAGGCGCTCGTCTGCTTCGAGCAGGCGGTCAAGATCGCGCGCGCTCTCGGCGATCTGCCGGGCGAGGCGGCGGCGCTCTACAACAAGGCGCGCGTACATGCCATCGAGGCGCGCATCGACGAGGCCAAGGAGACGTTCGAGCGCGCCCTCGACCTGTTCCGCGAGATGGAGGACCCGAGCGGCGAGGCGCAGGTGCTCGACGAACTCGGATCCGCGATGGCGACCTTCGGGGATCGCGATCAGGCGATCCAGTTGCTGGAAGAGGCGCGCGTCGCGGCGGAGCGCACTGGCGAAATGGCGCTGCTCGCACGCGTGTTGCGCCATCTGGGCAGCGTCCACCACGAAGCGGGCGCGCGCGAGGAGGGCTGGAAGCACTACGAGAGCGCGCTCAATGTGGCGCGCTCCCGGACACGCTCCGCGATATTGGCCGACATGGGCGGCGCCGCGGTGCGCGAGGGACAATACGATCGCGCCACGAAACTGCTCGAGGAGAGCCTCGCCGGGTCGGAGGGCGGGCGCCGCACGCTGCTCAGTCTCTGCCGCCTCGCACGCGCGCACCACGGCGCGGGACGCGAAGAAGAGGCGATGCGCTATGCGAGACAGGCGGAGGAAGTCATCGGCGACGACAGCGCCGTCGCCCCGCACTACGGCCCCGAGGTCTACTACAGCCTCGGCACCGTGCTCGCCGCGGACAAACTCGGCCGCCGGTACTTCGAAAAGGCCAACGCCCTGCTCGCCGCACGCACGCGCGCCATCCGCAGCGTCGTCTATCGCGACCATTACCTGACCATGCGCTGGCCCAACCGGGAGATCCTGGAAGAGGCGCGGCGGTTGTTGAACGGGTAATTCGCTCGCTTCGCTCGCGCCGCCTTGGGCTTTGGGCTCAGGGCTTTGCGCCGCGACTAGGCCGACCGCTTGCACCGTACGGTCGTTGGGCCTCGGCAGTCCCGAAGCCGTGCTCCGTACCAAGCGAGGCCCCACCCCAAGTCGGACTCCGAAGATTCGATCTAGTTGTTCCGCAGAGCCCAAAGCCCAGGGCCCAAAGCCGCTAAGCAGGTCCGCTCAACGTTGCTTCTAGGCCGCCGCCTGGGGCGTGGGCGAAGGTGAGCTGCAAGCCGTGGCGGGCGGCGACACCGGCGGCCCGAGCGTGTCGCGCTACCGGTTCGCGTCTTATGAGTGGGAGCGCGTGCCGCGTCCCGCGGAGACCCGTTTGTGCCCAACTGCTGTTTCGCGTTTGCGACCCCGGCGCTCGCGCTGCTCGTCGGCGAGCCCGAGGCGGTCTATCGGCCGCGTCATCCGGAGCGCACCGCCCTTTACCGGCTCTTCGAGCGCCACTTCGACGACTACGCCCGCGCTCACGAGGAGCGCTTCGAGCGCACGTCCGGCCCGCTGCGCCCGGTGGTCCCCCGCACCGTCGAGGCCTATCTCGACTGCGGCCGGCTGTTCGGCGGCTTCGCGCGCCTGCGCTGTCCGCAGTGCAAGGGCGAACACCTGCTCGCGTTTTCGTGCCACCCTCCTCCGCCAAGGCTACGGCGGGGCAGGAACGCGCAATTTCTGCCCCAGCTGCCAGGCCAAGCGCGCGGCGCTGTTCGCCGAAAGGCTGGAGGATGAGATCCTCGCGCCTGTGCCGCACCGGCACGTCGTGTTCTTTCGCGTCGAGTTCTCGGTTGCAGCGTGAGTCCCGTAGTTGGGCTCTCGGTTCGGGCGGTCCAGAGTGCCGCAGGCACTCCGTCCGCTACGCGTGGCGGAAGCTCGTGGGCTCGAAGCCCTCCCCAAGGCGCTGCGCGGGCTGTTCGAGCGCGAGCGCAAGCTGCTGGGACTGCTGCCGCGGTGCGCGTTTCGTGCGGTTCGGCTGCTCTACCAGGAGCACTTTGATCGCCGCGACGCGCTCCCCGGCATGGTCGCATCGATACAGACCTTTGGGAGCGCACTCAACTTCAATCCGCACGTGCACGCGCTGGTGACCGAGGGCCTACTTGAGCACGGCGGCGCGTTCT
>CBDURV010000283.1:0-5898 GCA_965369495.1 uncultured bacterium | reverse complement strand
GACTGCCCCGAGATCGAAGCGATGCTGCGTTTCGCCGTCGATCACGAGGGCGTGGTCGCCATGCGTCAACCCAAGGCGCCCTTCCGACTCAAGTCGCTGCCCGGCAACGACGCGCCGATCGTGGTCGGCAAGTCGGTGACGCTGCGCGAGGGCGCCGATCTCGCAATCATCGCCTACGGCGCGATGGTGGAGCCCAGCCTCGAAGCGGCGGCACTGTTGGCGGAACAGGACATCGAGGCGACCGTCGTGAACGCGCGTTTCGCAAAGCCGATCGATTCCGAAATGGTCGAACGCATGGCGCACGGCCACTCCCTGATCGTCACGGTCGAGGACCATACGCTGCAGGCGGGCTTCGGCTCGGCGGTGGCGGAAGCGCTGGTCGATTCCGGAATCACGGGAACGCGCGATGTCGGCCGGATTGTGCGATTGGGCATTCCCGACCAGTTCGTCGCGCACGGCAGCCGACCCGAGTTGCTGCGCCGCCTCGGACTCTCCCCCGACACCATCGCGGAGCGCTGCCGCCGCGAGCACATCGAAGCCAGGATCTAGATGGCTGGCCCCGTTCTCGTCCTCGGCAGCCGCAGCAAGCCTGGCGTCGTCGAGGCGGTGGAAAAGTACAAGGACCGGCTCGAACGCGAATTCGGGATCGCTGCGATCGATCTCGACCATACGCTCGACCTGACCAGCGTGGGCGCGAAGTGGGCGATCGTATTCGGCGGCGACGGCGCCATCCTCGCCGCCTCGCGGCGCATGGGTGACAATCCGATACCGACGCTGGCGGTCAACCACGGCCGGCTTGGCTTCCTGACCGAGGTCGAGGACCATCAGCTTGAGCCTGCGCTCGATCGCATGGTGGCCGGCAAGTACAAGCTCAAGGACCGCATGCGGCTCCAAATGGAGTTCGGGACCCACCGCGCCTTCGCGCTCAATGACGTTGTCTTCACGACCGCGCACCCGGGCCGCTTGATTCACGTCGTGGCCAAGATCGAAGGCCGCGAGGCGCTGCGCTACGCGGGCGACGGCATCGTCTTGGCGACCCCGACCGGGTCAACGGCGTATTCGCTCGCGGCCGGCGGACCGATCCTCGACCCCGAACTCGAAGCGACCGTCATCACGCCGCTCGCCGCGCACGCGCTCTCGCAGCGCCCGCTCGTGATTTCCGCCAAGCAGAAGATCGAACTCTTCCTCGGCGAAGGCGAATCGCAGGGCAGCGTCGTCATCGATGGCCAGGATCGCTGGAGCGTGAACGAAGGCGAAATCGTCAACGTGCGCAAGGCGGACAAGCCCTTCCAGTTGATTCGCGTTGGGCCTCGGTCCTACTACTCGCGACTACGAAGAATACTGGGATGGGGCGGTCGGCCCCGATACAGCTAGGGCTGAAAGCTTGAGGCTTGAGGCTTGAAGTCGGACACGCTGTTTGACGAGTCGTTCCGTAGACGCTTGGCGGTGTTGAAGCGTGTGGTTGCTCGTGCTTTGGCGGGGCGCGGCGGAGGGGGGCGGTCGCCGATCGCGGAGCGGGGCGGGCGCATCGAGTTCGCGGACCATCGCGCGTATGCGGCGGGCGACGAACTGTCGACCATCGACTGGGCGGTCTACGCGCGACTCGAGAAGCTGGTGGTCAAGGAGTTCGAGGCGCCGCGCGAATCGCAGTTGCTTCTGATCGTGGATCGTTCGCGGTCGATGGGGCTGTTCGACAAGCAGCAGTGCGCGTTGCGGCTCGCGGCGGCGCTCGGCTGGCTCGGCCTCGCCGCCGGCGCGCGCGTGTCGGTGGCGTCGGCCGGTGGTGCGTCGCGCTGGGTGGCCGCGCCCGAACGGTTTCCGGAACTGCTCGATGCGCTGGAGCGAATGCCGGTGAGTGAAACCGCCGACTTCCCGCAGGCGGTCCAGCGCGCGCCGGCCGCTGCCGGAGGCCGGCGCACCGCCATTCTGCTGGGCGATTTCTACGAGACCGAACCGTTGGCGCGTTCACTCGCGGGCCTGGCACGCGCGCAGAAGGTCTGCGTCCAGGTCATCGCGCCCGATGAGTTGCACGCGCCCGAGGCCGCCGCCGTGCGTGTCAGCGACGCCGAAACGGGCGACGCGCGCGTCGTGCATCTCGACGCATCCGTCCGCGCCCGCTTCCACGAGCAGGCCGAACAGTTCCTCACCGAACGCGAGCAGGTCGCCCATCGCCACAACGCCCGATTCGTCCGCGTGAATCCGGCCGACGATCTCGTGCAGGCGATCGAACGCGTGTTGCTTGGGTGACTGCGCGAGTTCCAGTCGGCTTTGAGCTTTCGGCTGTGAGCTTTGCGCAACGACCAGCCTGCACCCACGCGACCGGATTGGGATTGGGCCTCGGTTGTGTTCGGCGCCGCAGCTGGTACTTCGAGGCCCAACGACATTACGTACGCGAATGGATGGCCTGGTTGCAGCGCAAAGCTCAAAGCCCACAGCCCACAGCCACGCGAGCGAAGCGAGCGCAACGATCGGCGAACACTGTTACGCGCCGGAGACGATGCGAAAGCAACGCGGGCGTAATCTGCATCCATGCTCCGAATTGCGCTACTCCTGATCCTCGCCGCTCCGGTGCTGGCCGAGGATTCGTCGATCGCTATTCCGCTCCGCCATCTCAAGCTGAAGGCGCCGCTCACCGAGGGGCAGCGCGGATTGGGGGACGCGTTTCCATACATCGCGTTCGGGAAGACTGAGTTGACGCCCGGCACGTTGGGCAATGCGCTGCGGGCCGACATCCTTTCGAAGGAAGCCGCGTTCGAGGCGGCGCGCCTGTTCGCGGCGGGGCCGCTCGTGCGCGACGAAGCGCGGGCGAAAAAGATCATCGCGACCGGGCGCACGCTTGCGAAGAAGCTGAAACACCTGGTGGTGAAGCTGCATGAATACCGGCCGAAGTCGTACGCCCCGACCGTGGAAAAACTGAAGACGGGTTGGCACGTGAGCCTGGTCGTCTTCGAGATGGACCGCATGCTGCGCCTCGTACATATCGAGGCGACGGTGAGGGCGGGCGGCAAGATCACGCTGAAGCGCACGCCGATTGTGGACGGACCCATGACCGTCTGGCAGACGGCGATGATTGCCGGCGCTTCTCGAAAGGAGCAGGACGCGGCGATCCACAAACAACACGAAATGCGCGCGGAGGCACTGCTCGCCCGGCGCACCTACGCCCGTGCGCTCGCGCCTCGTTGCGATCTCGACACCGCGTGGGCGCTCGCTCGACTGCGGCTGTCGGCGGCCCAGCTTGAAGACCTGTGGGGCCCGCACGATCGCGTCGTGGGCTCCGGCGTCTACCTCGTCGCCCGTGACCTGACGGATGGCGGCGCCATCATCTACCGCGCCGGCGATAAGAAGCGCGCGATCGGTCGGGTTGCCCATGTACGCGAGGCTCCCGCGCCGATGCGGGTCGGTCCCACGCTGCATCAGCTGGCCCGCTGACTGGGTGGGGCCCGGTAAACTACGCATGTGTCGTTCGCTGCTCCGGGCGCCCTATGGGCACTGCTCATCATTCCGCTGCTGATCCTGCTGGAGCGGCGGCGGCAGCGTCCGCGCGTGGTGGAGTGGCCGTCGCTCCTCTTGTGGCGCGCGCTGGGCGAGGACTTGGGCGAGAAAAAGCGCTCGCTCGATCCGTTGCTGCTGCTGGAGTGCGCGGCGGTTCTGCTGCTCACGTTGGCTGCTTCCGGATTGTCCATTGAGGGGGGGCGCGGGGGGCGGACCGTCGTCGTCCATCTCGAAACGGGTCCGCGCACGGGCGCCGTGCTGACTGACGGGCGAACGGTGCTGGAGGCGACCCGTGCCGAACTCGCTCGGATTCGCGATGCGCTGGCTCCCGAGGATGAGTGGATCGTCCACGAAATGGAGCGCGTGGATGCGCCGCCCGCGTCGGGCGACATTCGCATTCTTGCGACCAATCGGCACGACGTGTCGGGCGAGGGGCTGATCGTCGTGGGATTCGCGCCGTCGCTGCCCAATATCGGCATCGCGGCGGTGGAGGGCGACGGAACGGGAACCGGACTCGCGCTGCAGCGCGACGGCGGCGCGGGTTCCGTGGGCGTGCTTTTGGCGGGTGCGCACACCAAGGCGGACATGCTCGAGACGGGCGAATGGATCCGCCTGCCCCGTATGCGGGAGATCAAGGTCCAGCAGAACAACTGCTACCCGGGCGATGACTTCGTGCGCCTGCGTTCCGTCGAACTCAAGTGCCGCCTCGACTCCGAGAGCCCGTTGCTGCAAGCCGCGCTGAGTGTCGGCCTTCCCGCCAAGATCGAGGAACCCGCGGATTTCATCGTGGTCACGAGGGGCGGCACGCCCATTCCGGAGCGGGTGCGCGGCGCCGACTGCATCGCGGGACCGGGGCTGTTTGGCGATCTGTTCCTCGACGAGTGCCGCTGGTCGGGCGTGCGCGGCGTGCGCGAACCGGGCCTGCTGCGCTGGGGCGAGTGGACGTTGGCGCGCTGGGTGGATGAGCGCACGCTCTGGATCGGATTGCCGGTGGATCAAGAGTGGGACGACTTCGGCACGCTGGCGCTGCTGATCGAGCGGGCCAAACGCGCGCGAGCGACAGCTCTGCTGGCGCCCGGCGAAGCGCTCGTGGGGGACCAGATCGC
Source organism: uncultured bacterium (assembly GCA_965369495.1). GTDB lineage: Bacteria > Planctomycetota > PLA2 > PLA2 > PLA2 > JBCDBY01. The sequence continues at coordinate 1,300 of CBDURV010000283.1, read as the reverse complement.
TTCACCCGCCCCGCACTTCGTCGATACGCGCGGCATCAATCGCCCCTGGGACGGCACGCTGCCCGATGCGGCCACCAGCGGCGAAGGGCGCTTCGATCTGCGCGCCCTGCTCGCCAGCGCCGGTGTCCTCGTCCTCGGTGTCTACCTGTTGCGTCTGGGTAGATAATCCGACTCATGAACCTAGTGATTGGGACGCGCGGATCCGCGTTGGCGCGAACGCAGTCGGAGTGGATCGCGGACAGGCTGCGCGCCTTCGGGCATACGGTCGAGTTGCTCATCATCTCGACGCGCGGTGACCGCGAGCAGGATCGGCCCGTGCCGGAACTCGGCGGCAAGGGGCTCTTTACGGCTGAGTTGGAGGCGGCGCTGCGAGCGGGCGAGATCCACATCGCCGTGCATAGCCTCAAGGATCTGCCGGTTGACGACGCCGACGGGACGCACGTGGTCGCGATTCCCGAGCGGGAGGACTGGCGCGACGTGCTGGTCACGCGCGGCAAGGTCGCGCTCGATCGCCTGCCGCAGGGCGCGCGCGTCGGGACCGCCAGCCGCCGCCGTCGTGCGCTGCTGCTCGCCGAGCGCCCCGACCTGCAGCTGATGCCCCTGCGCGGCAACGTGGACACGCGGCTGGGCAAGGCACTCAGCGGCGAACTCGACGCGGTGGTGCTCGCTGCCGCCGGTCTGCGCCGCCTTGGCCACGCGGAGCACGCGACCGTTCCCCTGCCCATCCTGCCGGCGCCCGGCCAAGGCGCGCTGGGTGTGCAAGCGGCGGCGGACGCGGGCCCGGTGCATGAAGCCCTCGCGATCTTGCACCACGAACCGACCGCGCAAGCCGTGGTTGCCGAGCGCGCCATGCTGGCCGCGCTGGAGGGCGGTTGCAGCACGCCGATCGGTGCGCTCGCGCATGTCGATGGCGAGCTGATCCGGATGGAAGGCGTGGTCGCCTCGCTCGACGGCACGCGTGTGCTGCGCGCGGAGGCGAGCGGCGCCGAGCCGATCGTGCTCGGACAAACGTTGGCTGACATGCTGCGCCAGCAAGGCGCCGCGGAGATTCTCGATGAACAAGCTTGAACGGTCACAGGCAGCGTTCGCGCGTGCATGCGAGGTGCTGCCGGGCGGCGTGAATTCCGCCGCGCGTGCGTTCGGACCGGTTGGCGGTAATCCGCCCATGATCGCGCGCGGTGCGGGCTCGCACCTGTGGGACATCGACGGCAACGAGTACGTCGATCTCGTCATGAGTTGGGGCCCGCTGATTCGCGGCCACGCGCATCCCGACGTGATCGCCGCATCCGAAGAGGCGCTG
>CBDURV010000282.1:0-5950 GCA_965369495.1 uncultured bacterium | reverse complement strand
CGTGGATCGAGAGTCAGCTCTGGGCTCTCACCGAAGGCTTGCCCGGCTACTACTTCGAGGAGCTGCGCCGCGTGGTGGTGGCGCGAGCCGACCGCCTCGCTCACGAAGGCAGCGCTGCCGAATCGGCCGCGCGGGCCGCGGTGGCGTCGCTGGGCGAGCCGCGTTCGGCGCGCCGGTTTCTGCAGCAGGTCGAAGCGGGCAAGTCGCCCAGGATGCGCCTCGGCCGCGCGCCCCGCAAGGGTGGCCGCAAGCTGCTCCTGACGCTGTTGATCCTGTTGGCCCTGCCGTTTCTGCTGCGCGCGTTCGTCATCGGCTGGTATCGGCTGCCTGAGTTGCAGGTCTCGATGGCGCCGACGCTCGTGCCGGGCGTGGAGGGGGGCGACGATCTGATTTTTGCCGACCTGATCTCCTACCGCTTCCGCGAACCGCGGCGCTGGGAGATCGCTCTCTTCGAGCATCGGGAGCACGGCACGACCGAGACCTACATCAAGCGCATCGTCGGGTTGCCGGGCGAGACGATTCGTATCCGCGACGGGGATTTGCTGCTCGTCGAGGGCGACCAGCGCACGCCCATCGTCAAGGAGCGCGCGCTGCTCGATCACTTGGCGGTGCCGCTCTGGGGCGCCGAGGGCTTCGAGTGGCGCGCGGATCTGCCCGGGTACGTCCTCAAGGAGACGCCCCACACCGGCTTCCGTCTGCCCGACGGCACGATCGAAAAGCGCGAGGCGCCGGCGGGGGACGTGATTCTCGAGGCCACCGTTCGCGTCGCCGACCTGCGCGATTCCATCGCCATCCTCATTCGGGAGGCGGGAAAGCCGCGGCACCAGATCATCTTCACCGCCTCCGGCTACGAATCGGGCGTGTTTGTCGAAGGCAAGGGAGTCGTGCGCGGCAAGCCGTGCCAACTCGAACCGGGCCGCAGCTACGCGCTCTGGGTCACGAATGCCGACCGGCTGCTGCGTGTCGAGCTGGATGGCCAGGAGATCGCCCGAGCGGCCATCGCGGGTCGGGCGGGACCGGTGGCGCTGGAAATCGCCGTCAACGGGGACGGGGCCGCCGTCGAGGATCTCCGCTTGGCGCGCGATCTCGTCTACACCGATCCGGAGGGCGGCGCGCGCGACGTCGCATTGAGCGGCGACGGCTATTACCTGCTCGGCGACAACAGCCCGATCAGCAAGGATTCCCGCCAACTGGGCCCGATTTCGCGCTCGGCGCTGCTGGGCCGCGCGATCTGGGTGGCGTGGCCCAACGCCCGCGCCCGCTCTTTGGCGCTGCCCAAGCAGGGTCTGCCCAAATAAACTCGAGGCCGCCCAAGAATGGGCGGCCTCGTGAGCATCCTCCCCGACGCGCGGATCAGATGGGAAAGCAGAAGTTGGTGGTAGAGAGTTCGAGATCAAAGTTCGTGAGGAATTGTGGAGTGTGTGGTGAGAGGTCTTCTGCTTTCCACTGCGTCCCTTTTCCGTTGGTTCGCAGAGTCGGCCGAGCGAGGGTTTGCCCCGCCCGACCGCTAGTTGGTGAACGATGCCTGTTCACCGGGAGATTATCCCGGGGATCGGGTCGGTCAAATCGAATCTGACGTAAATCCTTTTTTTGCAAGGGTTTGCGTCATCCAATAACTCGGCCGGCGCAATACTGGAGCGCGCTAGGTATCGATCTTGAGCAGGTACCGCAGGAGCGCGACGACGCTCAACGCATGGTGGATTTCTCCGCTCGCGAGGCGGATTCGCACCTCCTCGACGGTGAGCACAACGGTCTCAAGCGCCTCATGCGCGTCGGGTTGTGGTTCAGCGACACGCCGCGCGTCGGCGATGAGGTAGGTATGGGTGCGGTTGGTGAGAATCGCGGGATTGCTCGTTACCGCGCCCAGCGACCGGGGTTTTTCGCCCCGAAATCCGGTCTCCTCAAGCAGTTCGCGCATGCCCGCGGCCGCGGGATCGGAGTCTTCGCGATCGACGACCCCGCCCGGGACTTCCAGCGAAACATCCCGGATACCGTGGCGAAACTGGCTCACCAGCACGATTTCCCCCTCGGGTGTGACCGGCACCACATTCACCCATTCGTTCGCCTCGATGACGTGAAAGGGATGGCCGGCCGGGGTGCCGCGAAAGTCGTAGATGTCCTTGCGAACGCGGAAAATACCGGCGTCGTAGGCGATTTCTCCGCCCCGACGGTCCCACAGGTGTTTCATACTCACATCTTCCTCCCGGCAACCGCGAAGGGGCGCGAAACCAAGCGCCCCGGAAGCGGGTTTCAATTCCAGGCCTGACCAGAATGTCCGAGCGGTCCGACGTCGAACTCATGCTCGCCCTTCAGGGTGGGGACTAAGAGGCCTTCTCGGAGCTGGTCTTGCGCCATCGGAATGCCATCGTGAATCTCACTCATCGCTACCTGCGGAATCGGGCCGACGCGGAGGACCTGACCCAGGAGGTTTTCTACAGGGTCTACCGGGCGCGCAAGCGCTACCGGCCCGAGGCGAAATTCACGACTTGGCTCTATCGCGTGGCGGTCAACGCCTGCCTCAACGAGGTGCGCAATCGCAAGCGGCGGCTCACCTGGACGGCGACGTCCCTGAGCGGCGCGAGCGATGACGCCGCGGAAGGGGGCGGTCTTGCGTCGCGCGTCGCCGACGACACGGCGGTCGCGCCGCTCGACGCGGTGGAGAACCAGGAGTTGCGTGAACAGGTGCGCGCGGCGGTCGATGAACTGCCCGAGCGCCAGCGCATGGCGATTCTGCTCAACAAGTTCCACGGCCTGAGCTACGAAGAGCTGGCCGAAACGCTCGATATGACGATTCCGGGAATCAAGAGCCTGTTGGTGCGCGCGCGCGAAAACGTACGCAAGCGCATCGATCCGTATCTGACGATTGGAAAGACGGGTGGGGGGACCACATGAACGATCACCTTTTGCATGCCTATCTGGATGGGGAGGTCACCGCCGAACAGCACGCTCTCGTGGAGCGGGCGCTGGCGTCCGACCCCGCACTGGCGGAAGAACTGGCCCGTTTGGTGGCGATGAACGAAGCGCTCGGGGACGCGTTGCCGGACGTGCGGATGTCCGAAACCGAACAGATGTCCGAAACCGAATTGGCTCGCGCCGCCATCGCGCGCGGAAAACTTGCCGAGCGCGGGCGCATCTTCGCCCTCGTGTCGGGTGTTGCGGCTGCCGCGGCGGTGATTGCGCTCGTGATGCTGCCGCGCACCGTCGGCGAAACGCCCGAAGACGACTGGTTCAGCGCCGACGAGCAGATGGAATACGTCTATTGGGAGACCGACGGGGATACCTACGGCAGCGGCGATCTCGAAGAGCTCGAAGACGAAATCCTCGAGATCCTGGAGACGACCTAGGATTGGCATGCGTACCACCCTGATGTTGCTCCTCCTTGCGGCGCTTGTCGCAGCGCAGGGGCGCCCGGACTCGGCGAAGAAGCCGAGCGCGGAGCAGGTGGCGGTGGTGCGCAAAATCGTCGGGGACGAAGCCTGGGGGGGCATGCCGGAGTGGCGCCACCGCAGCATCGTCCATCGCTATGTCCGTTACCTGGGCGCCCCCGCGGAGGTGCGCGGTCGCATCGACGAGAAGGGGCTCAAGCAGTTCCTGACCAAGCCGCGCGGCCCGAAAGGCAGGCATGCGCTGCCTCCCGAGCTCGCCAAGGAGCTGGACCATCTCGATCCGAAAGTGCGCCGGTTGGCCGGCAAGCTGGCGGTTGTGCGGCTGCGCCAAATGCGCTTCGATCGCAACCTCCGACTGCTGCCGATCGAGGAGCGGCGTCGCTGGTTCGACCGCCTTTTCCCGGAGCCGTTCGACATGGCAAGCGCCCGCACGGCGCGGCTGAAGTTCGAGCGCGTCGTGGCTCGCGCGGTCGCGCAGCAACTCAAGCCGCAGCTGACTTCGTTGAAGGACCTGCCGAAGCCGGAGCGACGCGAAAAGCAGCGGAACCTGGTTCGAGCCCACACCAAAGAGCAGGAGCAGAAGGTGCTGCGAGAGGTCGCACGCCAGATCCGTCGGCTGCAGGGCGTAGAGCCGGAGGACGCGCAGCGGCGGCTTTCGGGCGAGGCGTGGCTGGTGCTGGATCGACGCGATGTTTTCGCCACGCCGCGCCAGCGGGAGTTGATTCGCTGGGCGCTGCGGCCCGATCGCTGCCCCGTGTTGGATTTGCGCTGGATGGGCGACCGCCCCCAAGAACGCGGCAAAAAACGGCTCTGGGAGCGTGATTTGCGCACCTTGGGCCGCATGGAACTGCTAAGCGACGCCGGTTTGCCGGTGGAAACCGTTCTGCACCTCGCATCGGCGGGCTCCGACGAGGAGTTCCTGCGGGCCCTGGAGGGCCTCGTGGGCCGCGGTGATCAGCCCGTGCGCAAGTCACCGCGACGCAACTAACGGGTAGTTCTCTCCCGGGACACTACACCGCGGCTGGCACCCCAAGTCGATGGGCTGAAGCGTCGATAAGAAGGGCGACCACCATGGCGATCTGCGTCGAATGTGAATCTGAGTTTGCGGACACGCTCCACCGCTGTCCGAGCTGTGGATGCCGGGCGGATGCCCAGGCGCGGCGCCCGGCGATCGCGTATCACGAGGCATATCCGGAACCGGGCCAGCGGGTGCGACGCATTGCGATCCGGAACTGGATCAGCGCCGCCGGCGCGATCGGAGCGGTGGTCGCGGTTGTGCTGGCCATCGGCCTCCCGGGCCGAATCGAGGTCGGAGTGCTGACGGCGCTCCCCTCCGTCTCAAGGCCGGTGCCGAGCGTCAGCCGCCCCGCCAAACCACGCAAGTCGCAGGGCGGCATCAGGCCCGGACGCCTCGAGGAAGCGCTGCATGTGGAGCAGGCCGTGCTCGTGGGTGACTACGTAATCGTGAGCGGGACCGTGGCGCCCAACGCCGTGGTTTCGATCACGCTCGACGGTTCGCCGGTACCCGTCAGTGCTGACGGCAAGCGCTTTCAGGCGCTCTTCAGCCGCCGCAAGACGAGTTTCGAGCTGGTCGTTGAGGATATCGACGGCAAGCAGCGGCGCGAGCAGGTTCTGGTCAGCCGTCCGGATGGTGAAGAGTCCCCGGCGATCAGTCTGGTTCGGCATCTGGACGGTCAGACGTTCCACCAGGATTCGCTGGTGCCCGATACCGCCGAGGAGGCGAAGCCGATTCCGTTGCAGCGGGTCGAGTTGTTCATTCGCCTGCCGGCGCGGGTGATGCGCGTCTATCGCGCCCCCGCGGGTTTCACCTATCTGCGCACGACGCGCACCGGGGAGTATTCGTTTTTGCGTGAGCGCGACAGCCAGGAGATGGTGCTCATTCCGGCCGGAATCGCCCGCCGTGGTTTCGGCAAGACGGCGCCGCACGGCCCGCAGCACATCGTGAGGCTTTCGCCCTATCTGATCGACCGCACCGAGATCACGTGCGCGCAGTACTCGCGGTTCATGGTCTACATGGCGCGCGTCGGCGATCCGTCGTTACGCCATCGCGACGATCGCATGACCACGCTGCGGCCGCTCGGCTGGAAGAGCGACCTGGCTCCTGCCGGGACCGAGGCCCTGCCCGTCACGGGAGTTGCGTGGTACGGCGCGTATGCGTATTGCCGCTGGGTGGGCGGGCGTCTGCCGAGGGAAGCCGAGTGGGAGCGCGCCGCCGCCGGTGCACGCGGATTCCACTTCCCGTGGGGCGACGATTTCGAGGCCAAGCGCTGCAACGCACAATCGAGCGCGCTCATGCCCTCCAGTTCGATGCTGGACGGCGAGAGCGTCTACGGGCTGCTGCACACCTGCGGCAATGCGCGCGAGTGGTGCTCCGACCGGTACGGTTCGCACTGGTATGAGTTCGCCTCGAGCATCGATCCGCGCGGACCGGCCAACCATAAGCACCGCGTGGTGCGCGGCGGATCCCATCTGTCGGCGCTCAACGATCTTGTCCTGCAGGTACGCAGCCACGAGGCGCCGCGGGCGAAACCGGAGGACACTGG
>CBDURV010000281.1:0-5955 GCA_965369495.1 uncultured bacterium | reverse complement strand
CGCGTTTTTGACCTGCGCCTTGTGGTCAGCGAGGAAACCGAGCAGGCGCCGTGCGGTGACCTGCGTGCGCGCGACCATGTCGGTCATGAGCGCATCGAGGTGATCGTCTTTGCGCCGCTGCGCGAAGATCAGGTATCCGTCGATCTCGCCGCCGCTCTCCACGACGAAGCCCTCGTAGACGGAACCGCCGTGCTTGAACAGGCGCGCGTTCATCATCGCGTTCCGATCGAGCGTGCCGTTGCGCGCGCGCGTCAGTTCGGTGCGGAGCGCGCACATGGCGGGAAGGTCGTCGTCGGTCATGCGGCGCAGCGACGCCCCGCGTTCGTGCGACAAGGAATCGAGCGGCACGGACGTCTCGTGCACGCTGCCCGCGATTTCATAGCCGGCGCGGCGGTAGAGCGGGAAGGACGCCGCGTAGAGAACGGAAAGCGGCGTGCCGTCGGCGTGCATTTCGCGCACCGCCGATTCCATGAGCTGGGTCGCCGCACCCCGGCCGCGCACCTCCGGCGTCGTTCCGACGTCCGCGATCCCCACCATCGGTACCGAGCGTCCGCCGAACCACTGGCCCATGGGAATGCGGATCAATCCGGCGACGATCTCGTCAGCGTGGCGCAGCACGCGCGCTTCCGCCGCGCCCGCTTCGCGGATCCAATCGTGCGCGGTCTCGAGTGGGCTGATGAAGGCGTGGGCGAGCAGGTGCGCATACGCGTCCTGATCCCTCTCGCCGCGAAGAGTCCCGTAGTTTTCCGACATCCCCGCGCAGCGTAACAGCCGCACGGGAATGTCGGGTCTCGAACTACTTGTTCGGCTGCGGCGTGATGCGCAGGTACGGCTTCAGCGTCTTGAACCCCTTGGGGAACTTCGTCTTCGCCTCGTCGTCACTGATTGCCGGCAGCACGATCACGTCGTCGCCGTCTTTCCAGTTGGCGGGCGTCGCGACGCTGTGCTCCGCCGTCAACTGGAGCGAGTCGATGACGCGCAGAACCTCGTCGAAGTTGCGGCCGGTCGATGCCGGGTACGTGAGCGTCAGCTTCACCTTGTCGTCGGGCCCAATCACGAAAACGGTGCGGACCGTCAGCGTGTCATCCTCGTTGGGATGAATCATGTCGTAGAGATCCGCCACCTTGCGATCGTGATCGGCAATCATCGGGAAGTTGGGCGCGATGCCCTGCGTCTCCTCGATATCATGCGACCACGCCTCGTGCGCCTCGAGCGGATCGATACTGAGGCCCATGACCTTCACGCCGCGCTTATCGAACTCCGACTTGACCTTGGCCACGTAGCCGAGTTCCGTCGTGCAGACGGGCGTGAAATTCTTGGGATGGCTAAAGAGCACGGCCCACTTGCCCTTCTTCCATTCGTGGAAGTCGATGGGGCCTTCGGTGGTCTCAGCGTGGAAATCGGGTGCGGTGTCACCCAGACGAATCGACATGTGTGGTCCTCCTTTGGGGGTTTCCCCTCTCTACACAGACTAACTCCGCGCGCCGTAATGCTCCATGTTGCGCGGGCGCCATGAGTCGCTGTCGAGGCTCGCGAAGCCATGCAGGGAATCGGGGCGCGGCAACATGCGTGGCCGCAGATCCGTCCCGCCGGATTTTCTGCCTGACCATTTCCCGCTAGGCTGCGTCCATAGAGGCAGATTGAAACCCGCCGCGTCGATTTCGCCCCGGGAGCAGCAGCTCCTGAATTCCGCCCGATCGGGCGATTCCGTGGCATTCGCCGCACTTATCGAGGAGTCCGCGCCGACCCTGGAGCGGCTCGCGCTGCGCCTCGTCGGGCACAGGCAGGACGCCGAAGACATCGCGCAGGAAGCGGTTGTCAGCGCGTGGAACCGCTTGGGCAGCTTTCGGGCCGAGGCGCCGTTTCGCACCTGGATCTGCCGCATTCTCGTGCGCCGTGGGCTCGACCTGCTGCGCACAAGACGCGAGCCGGTAGCCATGACCGAACGGCCCGCGGCGGGCGCCGATCCGGCAGTCCACGCCGCGGGCGCCGAAATCGAGCAACGCGTTCACGAGGCGATCGACGGATTGCCGCCGGTGCAGCGCGCCACGATGCTGCTGCGCGTCGAGCAGGGCCTCTCCTACGAGGAGATCGCGTATGTGCTTGGCTCCACGCGCAACGCCGTGCGCGTCAACCTGATCGCCGCGCGTCGCGCGCTCGCCCACCAACTCCGCAACGTCGTCGACCTCGGAGGAGAAGCGTCGTGAGTTGTCCCTACGAGCCCGACGTGCTGCGCCTGACCGACGGCGAACTCACGACCGAACGCCGCTATCTGGTCGAGGCGCATCTGGCCGTTTGCCCCTCGTGCGCCCAGGTCGAAGCGACACTGGACCTCGTCGAGCAGACGCTGCGCAGTTCACCGGCCGCACCGCTGGGAGTCGTCGCGGAGACGCTGGCTGCCCTTCCGGCGCGGCGTCGAATTGGCGTGCGCTTGGCAATGGCAGCGCTGGTGCTCGTCGCGGCATCCGCCGCGCTGTTCTACACGCCCGATAAGCCCGCGAGCGCCACCGCGCACAAGCCCGAGCCGACTCCGATCGAGCCGTCGGACGACCTCCCGCTTCCGCGCTCCACGACCAACCTCCGCGACCTGCTCGTCTCGGCCACCTTCGACTCCGCGGCGGACACGCGGCGCATCGCGGACGAGTTCGTTCGCGCGGGTGCTCCGGGCAGCGCGGCACTCGCGCGCATGTTGACGGAAGACGACCGCGAGCTGCAGCGCCGTGCACTCACCGTCGCAGCGTTCAGTCCCTCGTCGCTCTATGTCGATGCGGCGGCCACGCTGCTCGAGGACGAGGAGTTCGGGCCGGCCGCCGCGCGTCTGCTCGGTCAGATCGGTTCTGCGCAAGCCACACCCGCGTTGGAACGCGCACTCGACGGGCCGCACGCCATCGAGTCGCGGGAAGCGCTGGTCGCAATCGGCGGCTCGCAGGTGGCAGCGGTCTTGCTAAGACGTGCACGTGCCACCCGTGATGCCGACCTGGCCGACGCGCTCGCCCGTACCGCACCCACGGAAGCCGTGCGGCTGCTGACGGATCGCGACGAGCCCGCATTCGACAGCGTGCTCCGTCAGCGCCGCGAACTGCTGCTTCCGGCGTTGCGGGAAGTCGGCCTCGCACGCGATCCGCGCCGCGCCGCCGCCGCCGCGCGCCTGCTCGGTCGCGCCGGCGACACCGAATCGATCGAGCTGTTGCGCCGGCTTGCCCGCGACCTGCGCACACGCCCCGCTGCGGTCGAGGCGCTGGTTGCGATCGGAAGCGAGCCCGCGCTCGATGCTGCAATCGCTGTCTGCTATCGGGCGGGCGACGAAAGTGGACTCGACACGCACTTCGACGGAGCACGCGATGCCGAACCGCTGCTGTTGCAGGTGCTGGAGACGGGAACGGTGGCGCAACGCACCGCCGCGCTGCGTCTGCTGGCGCGCTGTGGCGGCGACGCGACCCTGAACCGAATCGAGCAGACCGAATGGCGCGGCGGCCTCGTGCGAGCCGCCATCGAGACGACCGGCGCCATCGGAACGCCGCGCGCAGTCGCGATTCTCGCCGATTGGGCCGAGCGACCGGCGCTGCGGACGGCGCTGATCGATGCGCTGGGCGCAACCGGCGAACCGGCGGCGGTGCCGCACCTGCGCGCGATGGATCGACGTCACGCCACGCGCATCGCGACCGCACTCGCGACCATTCCGCATGCCGAAAGTGCGCGCGCGTTGATCGAGTTGCTCGATGACGACCGCAGCGCCAAGGCGGCCGCGGAGTCGCTCGCCCGGATGGAGCCTAGGCTGGTCATGCCGCTGCTGCTGGAGTCGCTTACGCGGCGCTCGAGCGCGCGGCGCGCCCGTGAAGTGCTGGTTCGCATGACCGGCATGGACCTTGGAAAAGAACCTGAAAACTGGCGGCGCTGGTGGAACACACGTTCCTGATTCACCCGCCTGGAGACTCGACATGAGAACAACCCTAGTGATCCTCTCACTGCTGGCGACCGGCGCCTTGGCGCAGGAGGGCAAGGTCTGGCGCGCCTACGAGACGGGCGCCTCCCCCCTACATCGATCCGACAACGTGGAGAGCTACGCTCTTATTGCGCCTCCGTTCGGCCTGATCGGATTGGGCCAACCCAGCGCGACCCGCTATGCCGATGAACTTTGGGCGACAGGCGAGACAGCTCCGGACGGGATCGGCTCGATCGCACCGGGAATCCTGACCGCGCTCATTCCGAATCTCGACATCCTCACAGCACGCGACAGTCTCATGGTTCAGGGCACCGCCGCCGACCACCGCACCGTCGCGCGCACGATCGACTTGCTCCGCGCGCAAGCGCTCGTCGCCATCGAGGTGCGGCACCTCACACTGCCGCGCGAACTCGACGCCGAAGGCCGGCGCCTGCTCGCAGACGCGCTCGCCGGCAAAGCCAACGCCGCCGCGCTGCGCAAGCTGGATCCGACGGGAGGCTGGTCGGGTGGGACCATCTATGCGGTCGCGGGCTCGTGGATGCCCTACGAGAGCACCCGCCGCTTCAAATATCTCGCGGATTACGACGTCGAAATCGCGCAGGCTGCCGCCGTCCCTGATCCGATTCCCGCGACGGCGGTCGAGGGACTGCGCGCTGCAGTGCTCGCCCACCCGCTCACGGATGGGCGCATGGTGATCCGCCTCATGACCAGCGCGGGCCGCCTCGATCCGCGTATCGCGCGTTTGTCCCTCAAGGCACGCGACCTGCCCGACACGCTGAGTATCCGCGACACCAACTACGGCTCCGTCGAACTGGCGACGTATCGGGGCTGCTGTAGTTCCACGTCATTCCTGACGCGCGACGGCCAGACGCACGCGATTCTGCTCGGCTCGCCCGACGACGGCACCGCGCGACAGGACCTGCTGCTGCTCACGCCTCGCATCACGCGGCCCGCCGCCGAGGAGACGACCCTGGCGATGCTCCCGACGGGCGCGTTGACTAAGCCGATCCTCGGTTGGACGCTTCACCTGGACGGAGGCGGTCAGCCGGCCTGGATGCCGGACGAAAAACCGCAAGCCCGCTTCCACGACGCAACGACCCCGCTTAGCCCGTTCATCGACACGGCGGAGCACGGCACCATGATTGAAACCGACTATGCGGGCGGCGGGCTTGTCGTGCAGGCGAAGAAGCCGGTGATCCAGTCCATGCGCTCGATACTCACATCGCTGGAGCAGTCGATCCTGCACCCCGTGCGAATCGACCTTGAAATCGTCGTCGATCGCGACGGCCAGCGCACGCGCATCGGCGCCATCAGCCAGCCCGCGCTCACCGGCGATCGCACGTCGTTCGGCGCCTACCGCACGATGGACTACATCGGCGACCATGACGTAGAGGTGGCGCAGGAGGCCCGTATCTCCGATCCGGTCCATCTCATCGCCACCGCCGGCCTGATCGGCAACGCACAGGTCTGGCGCGTCGGCAAGGGCTACCGCATGGCGCTCGACCTCTCCATCACCGCGCTCGAGGAGCCCGAAACGATCGAGCACGACACGGCCGGCGTAAGCCCGTTGCAGCGCGTGCCGCAGACAGTTCGCCGCTCCAAGGCATTCCTCGACTTCCCGGACGGCAAGGCGCGCGAAGTCGATCTCGGCGCCAACACCTTCGGTGACCGCCAAGGACGCCTGATCGCAGTCGTTCGCGTTCGCTAGTCACTGCAGGCGATCTTCCGTACGCTACGTGCGTGCGGAAGATCGCCATCGCAACCCTCAAGCGCGTCGCGCTCGCCATCGCGTACAGCGCGATCGGTGCGTTCGTCGTGCTGCTTGTGCTGTTCATCTATTACGTGAACAGCCAGCCCGACCTCGCCATCTGGCACACGGTCGAACTCGACGAGGAGTTCACGCGCAAGTCGAAGATCGACTCGCTCGAAGGCTACCTGGAGTTGGAAGACCGGCTCTTCCGTCAACTCGACGAACTCGTCTACAAGCAGGTCCCCGAAGAGAAGCGGACATC
>CBDURV010000280.1:0-5958 GCA_965369495.1 uncultured bacterium | reverse complement strand
GATCTGCCTTCCAACGCGCGCGCCTACGTCGCCGCCATCGAGGAGGAGATCGGCGCATCGGTCGAGGTGCTCTCCGTCGGGCCCGAACGGACCGAGACCATCACGCTGGGGTCCCGTTGAGCGAGACGCGCACGCTGCCGAAGCACGTCGCCATCATCATGGATGGCAACGGCCGCTGGGCCGAGACGCGCAAGCTGCGCCGTACGCGCGGCCACGCCGAGGGCGTCGAGTCGGTGCGCGCCATCACGCGCGAGTCGGCGCGAATCGGCATTGACCAGTTGACCCTCTACGCCTTTTCGGAAGAGAACTGGAAGCGTCCGCGCGCCGAGGTGAAGCTGCTCATGCGACTCCTGCGCCGCTTCCTCGTGGGCGAGCGCGGCGAGATCATGGACAACAACATTCGTCTCACCGCGGTGGGGCGGCTCGATCGCCTGCCCGCGGACGTGCGCGGCGCCTACGAGCAGACGCGCGACCTGTCCGCCGGCAACGACGGCATGACCCTCTGCCTCGCGCTCAGCTACGGCGGGCAGCAGGAGATCGTCGATGCGGCACGCGCCATCGCCGTGCGCGTACAAAAAGGCGAAATCGAGCCGGACGCGATCAGTCCGGAGATGATCGCCGCGCACCTGTATCAGCCCGACATGCCGCCCGTGGACCTGATGATCCGCACGGCGGGAGAGATGCGCCTCTCGAACTTCCTGTTGTGGGAAGTGAGCTACGCGGAACTCTACGTCACCAACGCCTGTTGGCCGGAATTCCGCGAGGCGGAGTTGGCGCAGGCGTTCGATGCCTACGCGCGCCGTGTGCGCAAGTTCGGCGGGTTGATTCCGGAATCGAGCAGCTAATGCCCAAGATGGCCATCCGTATCGTCATCGGATCGTGCATCGTCGCGGCGCTGGGCCTCGTCGGGTGGATCGACATCGCTTTGCTCGAACGGCCGATGGCGTCGCGCGTGCTGCTCTGGGTGCTGGCGGTGCTGGCGTTCCACGAGGTCGTCGCGATCGCCGGCAAGCGCGTCGAGTGCTATCCCGGGCTGCCCATCTTCGGCGGCGTGGCCATCGCGGCCGTCGTCGTCCCGGCGATTATCTGGCGCACGGAGGTGCGGCCCGAACTGATCATGCTGGCGGCCCTCGTAGGCTCGGGAATCCGCTTCCTGGGCTTGGCGCCGCTGCGTTCTTCGGCGGCCGCCTTCCCGGAGGCGGTGGTCGTCTTCGCGGGCGTGCTCTACACCGCCGGGGCGCTGCTGTTTCTCGACCGCATCCTGATCCACTTCGGCGTGGCCACCACGCTGGCCGTCGTGGCGATCTCGAAGTCGAGCGACATCTGCGGCTACTTCGTCGGTTCGCTGGTAGGCAAACATCGCATCGCGCCCGCCGTGAGTCCCAAAAAGACGTGGGAGGGAACGATCGCCGCGATTCTGGGATCGGGCGGCATGGCGGTTTTGCTGGCGAACCAGATCGACCAGGACTGGTTGCATGCATTGATCATCGGCCTGCTCATCGGATCCGCTTCGTTTCTGGGCGATCTCATCGAGTCGGGCTTCAAGCGCTGGGCCGATGTGAAGGATTCCTCCACGCTGCTGCCGGAGTTCGGAGGATTTCTCGACATGCTGGACGGTATCCTTGTGGCAGCACCGGTCGCGGTGGTCTGCCTGTTCGGGAGTTGAATGAGAGTCACGATTCCGATCGAAACACCCGAGGAAGTGCGAACGCTCCTCGGCATCCACGATCGCAACGCGCGTCATTTTCGCCAAGCCTTCGGGGTCGCGCTCACCGTGCGCAACGGGGAGTTGCAACTCGACGGCGAGGAGGACGATGTGGTTGCGGCGCGGCAGGTGGCCGAGGAGGTCATTAGCCTCTTCCGCCGCCGCGGGATCATGGACGACGACGAGGTGCTGCGCATCCTCCAGGCGGGCCAGGCGCCCGCGCCGCGACCCGGCGACGGCTTCGTGCGCGACAAGTCGCAGCGCACCATCGCGCCGCGCACCGCGGGCCAGAAGCGCTACATCGACGAGTTGCGCAGGAACGAGATGGTCTTCGCGATCGGACCGGCGGGCACCGGCAAGACCTATCTCGCCGTCGCCATGGCGGTGCGGTTGTTGCGCGACGGCGAGGTCAAGCGGTTGATCCTCACGCGCCCCGCCGTCGAGGCGGGCGAGAAGCTCGGCTTTTTGCCGGGCACCTACGAGGCGAAGGTCAATCCCTACCTGCGCCCGCTCTACGACGCGCTGCATGACCTTGTCGGCCCGGCGCAACTCAAGCGTTTTGGCGAAACGGACGTGATCGAGGTGGCGCCGCTCGCGTTCATGCGCGGCCGCACGCTCTCGGACGCGTTCATCATTCTCGACGAGGGGCAGAACACCACGCAGGCGCAGATGAAGATGTTCCTGACGCGCATGGGCGAAGGATCGCGCATGGTCGTCACCGGCGACGTGACGCAGGTCGATCTGCCCAACGCATCGCGCTCGGGTCTGATCCACGCGGCGCGTCTCATGGAGGGGGTCAAGGGTGTCGGCGTGGTGCGCCTCGATCAGAGCGACATCGTCCGGCATCCCGTCGTGCAGCGCATCGTCGATGCGTACGAGGCGGAGTCGCACGGTCGCGAACGGGGCGGGAACCAATAGTCGTGTCCGCCACCGTCGTCGACGAGCAGAGCGCGATCCCGCGCGCCAAGGCGGCGTGCAAGCGCGCGGCCGAGACCGTCCTGCCGGGGCGCAAGGTCGTCGTCGCGCTGGTGGACGACAAGACGATGGCGGAGTTGCACGAGCGCTTTTTGGGCGTTCCCGGCCCGACGGACGTACTGAGCTTCCCGCATGGCGAGATCATCGTTTCGGCCGACACGGCCAAGCGCGAGGCGATCGAGCGGGGCATCGATCCGCTCGGCGAACTCGTGCTCTACGTCGTGCATGGCGCGCTGCATCTCGCCGGACACGACGACAAGAAGCCCAAGCCGCGCCTCAAGATGCGTGCCGCCGAGCGCAAGGTGCTGACCGAACTCGGATTCGGCGACGTGTTCGGGACCGAAGAGCCGAGTAAGCCCTCTATGCCGGGCAAGGGGGCACCGCCTCGGCGCACGAGCGCCCGCGCCCGCAAGCAGGCGGCCCGTAAGAAGGCGAAGAAGAACAGGAACCGCAGCTCATGAGTTCGCCCGACAAGAAGATCCTCGAACGCGCCGTCGCCAGCGGTCTTTTGACCGACGAGCAGGCGACCAAGCTGGCGCGAATGCGCCACAACCGCAAGGAGCGCGACGGAGAGGCGCCGTCGCTGGCCGAAATGGCCGTGGATAAGGGCCTCTTGACCGCGTCGCAGGCGGAGCGGCTCGTCGTCGCGCAGAAGGCCTTCGACGAGGACAAGAAGATCGCCGGCTACCAGATCGAGGAGAAACTCGGTGCGGGCAGCATGGGCACCGTCTACCGCGCGCGGCAGCTTTCGCTCGACCGCGTCGTCGCGATCAAGATCCTCAGCCCGCATCTGGCGCGCAAGCCCGCCTACGTCGAGCGCTTCCTGCGCGAGGCGCGCGCGGTCGCGAAGCTCAACCACCCGAACGTGATCAGCGGCATCGACGCGGGCGAGGCGGACGGCGTGCGTTACTTCGTGATGGAGTATGCGTCGGGCATGACCATCGGCGACCTCGTCAAGCGCGGCGGGGCGATGGACGAGTCGCGCGTGATGCGCATCGCGCAGCAGATCTCGCGCGCGCTGGAACACGCGCACCAGGCGGGGCTCGTACACCGCGACGTGAAACCGGACAACATCCTGATCACCAAGGACGGCGTCGCCAAGCTGTGCGACCTCGGCCTGGCGAAGGACAGCCCGGAAGAGGGACGCAGCCTCGGCACGCCCGCCTACATCTCGCCCGAGCAGGCGCAGGGGTTGGCGACCGTGGACACGCGGTCGGACCTCTACTCGTTCGGGTGCACGCTGTACGAGATGCTGGTGGGGCACGTCCCGTTCGCCGGCAACGCCAAGGTGGCGATGGTGAAGCACCTGACCGAAGAGGCGGAACCGGTGCGCGCGATCGACCCGACCATTTCGGAGGCGTTCGCGGGAATCGTGGCGCGGCTTATGGAAAAGAACCAGGACGACCGCTACTCCACGCCGCGCGATCTGACCACCGCGTTGATCGCCCTCGAAAAGCAGCAGCAGGAAGCCGTCCCCACCGGCGCCGCGGCCAGCCCCACAAAACGCCGCCGCAAACGCCGGAGGTAAGAGTGGGCACGAAGAAAGCCCGCCTCCCTCATGGGGCGGCAGGCTTTCTCGAACGCGCCCGCTCCATCCGCGTCCTCCTTCGCGCTCCGCGCTTCGGCGGGACAGGTCAGCGGATGGGCCAGCAACGCGGCTAGCTCGCCTTGCGCTTGATGGGCGGCTTGACGACCATGCCGCGGCGAATGAACTTCGCGGCAACCTTCATCCGAACCACACGGCCGTTCACGACGACGCGGATCTTCTGGATGTTGGGCTTGAATGTACGGGGCGTCTTGCCGGTAATTTTCTTACCGACACCGCCCTTTTTCTTGGCAAGACCGCGGCGGGTGTACTGACGGCCGATGGACGTCTTCTTGCCGCTAATGGCGCATACTCTGGGCATAATCCAGTTTCTCCGGGAAGCCGGGCAATCTACCCGCCCTCCTCCTCCTCGGCAAGTTCCGGCGTCGGTAGGGGGAGCGCCTGTTTCCGGAACCAATCGGCGGCAAATGCCTCTACTGCGGCGTTTTTCGTCCGGTGGGCGGACTGCCAAGCGACCTCGAATCGCCCGGCGCCCATTTCGCGCGTTTCGTCCGCGTCCTTGTCCTCGGCCGCCACCCACCACCAGACCGCCATCTGCAGGTCATATTGCGCGATCTTGGGGTCGTCCTCGGGGGTATGCGAGGCGATCGCGGCGAACAGTACGCTCACCGCGCCGGCAATCTCGCGTCTGACCTCGTCTTCCGCCGCCCGCGTCCGGCCGATGGCCACCGCCCCGATCACCAGCAGCCTCTGCTCAAGCGCGGTCCGCGCTTCGTCTTGAAGTTGGCCGAGTCCCGGCGCCGCCTCGCGCGCGAGAGCCAGCAGGCGCAGCAGCGTGGGATGGTCGATCGTCTCGCCTGCCTCGCGCGCCACCGAGTCGAGCATCGCCCAGGCCGGGCGCCAGTGCGCGGTACCCCGGCCCAGCACCTGACTCGCCTCGTAGGCCTCGCGAAAGGCGAACGTCGCCAACTCTGCCTGCTCGGCCTCCACCGCGCGCGACCCGAACTGCAGCCACGCATGCGGGACCGCCGCATTGAGGACCTCGGCCGCGCGGTCGGCATAGGCCTGGGCGGTTTCCGGCTGCTCGTCCAGGCGGCGATCGGCAAGCTCCAGCCACGTCGTCGCCACCCGGTTCGCATCCCCGGCGCGCTCCGGGGCGAGCGACTCGAGCGGCCCCGGGTCATCCTCGAGCAGCGCCAGTCGAATCGAATTCGTCACATCGCCCGGAATGAGGCCGAGTAGGGAGCGCAATGCCGCGATCTGACTTTCCGTGTCGCCCGAGCGCAGCGCTTGGCGGAACTGAAAGCGATAGAAGTTCGGATTGCGGAACGAGTGGGTCGCGTAGGCGAGCGACGGCAGCAAGAGCAGCAGGGTGACGGCGACGCCGCGCCCGACGCGCACACGGCTGCGCGGGTAAAACGCGAGGCCGCCGATGAGCCCGCATGCGAAGCCGCCGATGTGGCCGGCGTGGTCGATGCGCGCGCCCTGGATCGTCTCCACGTAGTAGGAAATGGCCACGTTGATGGCCAGCAGCACCATCACGAGGATCGTGTTGCGCTGCTTCAGGAACTCCTTGATCGACTTCGTGACGCCCCATTCCATGGCGAGTACGAGCCCGATCAGCCCCGCGAGGCCGCCGGAGATGCCCATGCGCCAGCCCGGCTCCGAGTTCCACAGCAGCGATGCGACCACGCCCGCCTCGGCGGTGGCGAACAGGAAGAAGAGGTAGGCG
>CBDURV010000279.1:0-5980 GCA_965369495.1 uncultured bacterium | reverse complement strand
CCGACGTTTCGGTCGGCCTGATGACGGCGAGCGATGCGTCGGGCAGCTTTCAGGCACGCGTCTACTACCGCCCCTACCGCAACACGTCGGGATCGGTGATCGGCGGCGCGTACGCCATTCTCTCCGCGGGCCAGATGGATGCGACGGGCTCCGCGGGCAGCATCTGGATCTACCTCACGCCGCTGCTCGTGCTGCTCGGCTGCGGCCTGATCATCCTGCAGGCCAACCAGGCGGGCCAAGGCGCCCGCGCGCTGGCCCGTGATCTCGATTCGATCGGGCGCGGTCGCCTCGACACGCGCGTGGCGCAGACGGCGGGCGGCGAGGTCGGGCTGGCCCAGAAGCAGGCCGAGCGCATGGGCAAGAACCTGCAGCTGATCACGATGACCGGCTCCGGCGATCTCGACGAGGCGCTCGAAAAGGAACTCGATCTCGCCCAGCAGATTCACGGCAGCCTGCGTCCGAACGAGCCCCCGCGGGTGCCCGGCTACGAACTCGAAACGCTCTTCAAGGGCGGCCGCGAAATCGGCGGCGACTACTTCGACTACATCGAACTCGACGAGCGGCGCATCGCGCTGGTGCTGGCCGACTGCTCGGACAGCCTGCGCGGCATTCCGGCCGCGATGGTCATGGCCATGACGCGCGCCTACCTCAAGACGGCGATCGACCCCGAGACCGGCCCCGCCGAGTGGCTCAAGCGAACCAACCGCCGCCTCGCCAACGACCTCAAGGCGGGCATGGCGGTCACGGCGCTGATCGCGGTGCTCGACACCGAAGCGGACGAGGTCATCATGGCCAGTGCCGGTCACCGCCCCGCGATTCTCTGGCGTTCCGGCAAGACCGCGACGATCAATCCCAACGGCATCGCGCTGGGCCTCGACATCGGACCCGTGTTCGACAAGACGATCGAGGAAAAGCGCCTCACGATGCACAAGAACGACCGCCTGGTGCTCTACACGGACGGCCTCGTCTCCGCCACCAATGACAGCGGCGACGTGTACGGCGAAGAGCGCTTCATGGAGTCGGTGCGCAAGCAGGGCGCCATGAACAGCGCCGCGTTCGTCAACTTCGTTGCCGGCGGCATGGACAAGTTCCTCGGCGGCGAAGAGCAGGACGACGACATCACGATCTCCACGCTGAAGCGGATGAAGTGACCGACCGCGGTGCCGAAGGGCTGCGCGCCTTCCAGCAGCACATCGAGAAGCTCTACTACGAGAAGGACGCCGCGCGCGGCTGGGCGCCGACGTTTGTCTGGTTCATGGAGGAAGTCGGCGAACTCGCCCGCGCCCTGCACCGTGACGACCAGGAAAACCTCGCCGAGGAGTTCGCCGACGTCGCGGCGTGGCTGGTGAGCCTCGCGTCGCTGCGCGGCGTCGATCTGGAGGCCGCCGCCGCTGCGAAGTATCCGGAGAGAGTCGATCCGCACGCTTAGCATCCTGCTCGTGCTCGCGGCCGCTGCCTCCGCGGAGGACGCCCACACGAAGGAGGCGAACGCGCTCTACAAGGAGTTCGTCAAGCTGGGGCGCAAGCCCGGGCGTACGGAGTACAAGCGGCGCGCGAAGATAATCTGGCGCCTCGGCGAACTCCTGCCGCAAGCCCGTGAGGTCCTGCTCAAGATCCCGGCGAAGTCGCGTGTGCCGTATGAGCTGGTTCTGGTCACCTACCAGATCGGCGACATCGAGACCCCGGATGTCCGCGACCTCTTCATCAAACACGCGAAGCGCTTCAAGGAGCCCGTTCTCGCAGGCATCATCGCCGAGCGCATGATCAAGAACTTTGACGAGGTGGGACGAGCGTGGGCTGCCGACGTTGCGCTGAAGTCCACCAACGAAGTCGTGTGCGAAGTCGGCTGCCATCTGGCCTGGGACAGGAAGATGAAGGAGGCCGGCGATGCGCTGCGCGCGATTCAGATTCGCACGATGCGGAATCGCAAGCGGGACCGCACGGCCTACCTTGCGACTGCCGCGCTGCTCTACTCCGGCGCCGCGACGCGCGAGGAGGCGCTCACGTGGGCGTCCAGTGACGCGCTTCCCCTCCGCATGGCGGCGGCGCGCGTCGTTCCCTTCCTTCCGCCGGACGGGATCGGCGGCGTGACCGAGGTTCTGCTGCGCGACACGGACTGGCGCATCCGACGCCGTACCCTTCGATCCATCGGCGGATCGAGGCACGAGTCGTATTGGGCCCACCTCATCACGGCGCTCGAAAAGGACCCGCGCCTCGCCTGCCGCGCCACTGCCCACGACGGGCTCACACGGATCAGCAAACGCGACCTCGACTACGACGCGCAGGCATGGCGCCGCTGGCTCAAGGACCGCAAGACGGTCCCGGTGGAGCAGGCGAAGAAACGCACCTACTCCCATGCGCGGTACTACGGCCAATCGGTGGTGGCCGACCGCGTCTGCTTCGTCGTCGATCTCTCGACCTCGATGAAGAGACCCACCAACCACGCCACGCCGCGCATCGCCGTCGCCCGCTCCGAGCTCAAGCGCGCGCTCGAAGGGCTCTCCGAATCGACGCGCTTCAATATCGTGGTCTTCTCCAATGAAGCGCGGGCGTGGCGCCAGCGCCCCACGCAGGCGACCAAGAAGCGGATCGCCCAGGCGCAGAAGTGGATCGACGAGGAGTTCACCCCGCGGGGCCAAACGCACACCTGGCAGGCGATCGAACTCGCCTTCGACACCGACAAGGACCTCGACACGATCTATCTGCTCTCGGACGGCAGCCCATCGATCGGCAAGTGGCGCAACTGGACCGACACCGCCTGGGCGCTGAAGACGATCGGGTGGAAGCGCCAGGTCACGATCCACACGGTCGCACTCTCCCTCTCCGACCTGTTCAAGAAGAGAAAGGACGGCGCGGAGGACTTCGGCGAGACCTACATGCGCCGCGTAGCGAAAGCGACCGGCGGCCGCTTCACGGTGATTGCCACTCCGCCCGAATAGCGGCCGCCCGAATAGCGGCCGCCCGGCTAGCGATTGGCAGGCTTGGGCGCGATCTTGCGCATTATCACGTTGATCGTCGTGGTCTTCGAGCTGACGATCGTGACCGCGAACTTCTCCTGCTGGTGCCTGCTGAGGTGGGCGGTGACCTCGGCCGGTCCGCTGCGCAGTTGGCCGGTCTTGCTGATGCCGTTCGCGTCGGACCGGCGCGCCCATCCGATGTAGCCGCCGTTCGCGTCGCGAATCTGGAAGTACGCGCCCTTGAGCGGCTTGCCATCCTCGTCCGTAACGCTGAACTGCAGGTAGCCGCCGGGCACAAGCTGGAGATCCTGCTGGACGCTCTCGCTGCCGCTGACGTTGACGATCGCGACCGCGGAACCCCGGTTGCCCATGCTCACCTGGATGCGATAGCTGCCCGGGGCCACGCCCTCGATGAAGTAGCGGCCCTCCGAGTCGGTGCCGTCGCTGCCACCCATCATGTAGTCGAAAGCCTCGCGCTTTTCGCCCGGCGCGCGGTTGACCTGCGCATTGAGATAGACGCCGCGCAGCGGCTTGCCATCGATGCCGCGAATGACACCCTTGATGCCACCGCCCTGGTCGAGCTGAAAGTACAACTCCTGCGGCGGCACGTGCTTCTCGACGACGATGTCGCGCACGACAAACGGCGCATGGCCGCGCGCCTTGACGACGGCGGTGTAGACGCCCTCCTTGACGGGACGTTCGAACTTGCCGTCGGGCGACTTGATCTCGCCGCCCCAACTCGTACCGCCGCGACTGCGGCCGTTGGCGTCCTTCTGCGGATTGAACTGGATGCGGTACTGCGTCAACGCCCGCCCGGTCAGCACGCTCGTCACGGTGCCGCGCAAAAGCTGGGTCGGCTTGAGCTTGAGTTCCACGCCGGTCGTGCCCGCGGGAATGTCCTTGAGCGGTTCCGCCTGGCTGTTGTTGAACGAGCCGTTGATGTCGTACGAGCCCGCCTTGAGGCCGGCCAGCTTAAACCGCCCCAGAGCGTCGGTGCTGGTCCAGCGCCACTCGCGCTTTTGCGTGTTCTTGGGCCCCTGCGCGTAGAGCCACGCGCCGGGTACGGGCGCGCCCTCCGAGTCCAGGAACACTCCCTCGATCGCCTCGCCGGCGAAGCTCAAGATCACGCCGGGAATGTGTTGGCCGTCCTCCGCCTTGATCTGCTTGGCCGTCCAGCCGTAGTTGCGATCCCAAACGCTCAGGTAAAGCTGGCCGGCAATCGCGCCCTTGAGCACGAACTTGCCGTTCTCGTCGGAATACCAACTCGGGTTCTCGTACCAGATGTACCGGTTAACGTACTTGTAGCCCTTGGCGCGGAAGCCCCAGCGCTGCAGGGTCACCTGGATGCCGGGAATCGGGTTGTCGCTGGTGTCGCGCACTTCCCCCTCGACCGAAGCGCCCTGCTTGAGGGTGACCTTGATGTCGGAGGGCGGCGGCGCCCCCAACTGAATGTCGATCGGCTGCGACTCGCCCGGCGCAAAGTCCTTGTCGAAGGCGACGCACGCCACCTGTCCTGGCAGCACCTCCTTGAACTGGAACTTCCCCGTCTCGTCCGTCTCCGTCATCATCCGCCAGCGGCCGGAACCGCCGCCCGAGCGCGTGTGGCCCGGCGCGTACTTGATGCGATGCAGATAGACGCGCGCGCCCGCGACCGGTTCATCCTTGGGATTGACGACCGTGCCCTCCAGCATCTCCGACTTGCTCATCTTGAACTCGAGCTTGCCGGTGCCGTCGCTCTGGCGCTGCTGCGGAAGGTAGCCCTCGGCGCGCACCGTGAACATGCGGTTGGGGGCGACATCGACGTGCGGCAGCGAGAACGCGCCCTGCTCGTCGGATGTGGCGTTCTGGTGATACGACTCCCAGCCCTCGGCGACGATGGCGCCCTTGATCGGCTGCAGGTTCTGCGCGTCGAGCACCTTGCCCGCCAGCACCTCCCCGCCGCCGAGCCGGAAATCGACCGTCTCGTCCGCGCCGTTCTTGAGGATCAGGTTGTTGCGCTCCGCGCGCTGGAACCCCTCGGCCACGACCATCACCCGGTTGGCGCTCCACATGTTGACGGTGGGCGGCACGGGCGCGAGGACGTAGTTGCCCTCCTCATCGGTCTTCGTGTCGGTCCAGAAGGTCCAGTCGCTCACGCTCACCGTCGCGCCGACGACCGGCTTGCCGCTCTCGAACTCCGTCACCTTGCCGCGCACGCTGGCGCCTTCCGAGAGCGCGATCTCGACCCATGCGCCGGGCATCTTGCCGCTCACGAAGCCGATGCCGACTTCCTTCTTGAGCGCGACGATCCAGAATTGGCGCCGGCCGAGGGGGCCCAGCACGAAACTGCCGTCCTCCTCGCTGCGCACCTTGGAGACGATGATGATTTCGCGCGGGTAGCTTTCGTTGTCCTTGTAGGCGGCGACGACGATCGCATCGGCGACGATCTTGCCTTCCTTGTCGACCACGCGGCCGCGAATCGACTTGTCGCGCGCAAGCTCCTTGTCGCCGTACGCGGGAAGCTCCTCGACCACGGCCTCCGGTTTGGCGGCCGCTTTCTTGGACTCCTTCTCCTCCGGGTCGGCCTCGGTACGGGTGGAGTCGAGCTTGGGGTTGAACGCGGCTCCCGCGGCGACGAAGCCACGATCACGCCCCGAGTCCTCCTTGAGGATCTCCGGTATCAGCCAGACGACGATGCAAACGATCGCCGCGCCAATGAAGAGCAGGGCCGCCCACCAGCCCCGCCGACTATCGCGCTTTTCGCCCATTCGGTCCCATATAGGAACGATCCTAGCCCCCAAAACGCACTCGCGGCGTAAAAACGTGAGATCGGATTTGCATACCTAGCGTCGTGCAGTATTCGTCTAAGTGGAATAACCGATTGAGCATGCCCCCCGCGACGCAACCTGTCGCGGGGGGCTCCGAAAAACCCCACAAGGATAGCCTTATCCATACCGATGCCTGCCGGCCGCCCGGGTAGCCCCCCCCCGGCCCCATTTTTTGTGGCTAGACAGCCAACCCCCAAAACCACCCAAGCCCGCCGC
>CBDURV010000278.1:0-5982 GCA_965369495.1 uncultured bacterium | reverse complement strand
TGGCGATCGTGACGCGGCGGATCATGCCGCTAGTTGTACGCGGTTCCGCTCCTAGAAGGAGTTTTCGTGCACCAGCTCGCTGAGCGGCAATTGCCCCGGCTTCGGCCACGAATCCTGCGTGCCCTTGCCGATCGCGATCATCGGGCCCATGACGTGGTCGTCCGGCAGATTGATCAGCTTGGCGACGTCGTCGATCTCAAAGCCGATCATCGGGCAGGACTCGTAGCCCATCGCTTTGGCGGCCAGCATCAGGGTCTGGGCCGCCATGCCGATCGAGCGCTGCGCCTCGTCGCGCTGGAGCCACTCGCGGCCTTCGTGGAACGGGCCCATCCAGCCGACGAGCAGGTCGGCGACTTCGGTGGGCGCGTTGACCCAGTAGCGGGCGGGATCCTTGGCCCACGCCTTGGTGTCCGCCGTGAGGATCACGAGCAGCGAGGCGTCGGTCATCTGCGCCTGGTCGTTGCCGAACTCGGTGCGGATCTTCTGGCGCAGGGCGGGATCGCGCACGACCACAAAGCGCCAGTGCTGGATGTTGAAGCTGGTCGGCGCCTGGATGGTCGCCTCGAACAGCTTCTTCTCCTCATCGGCGGTGAGCTTGTGGCTGGGGTCGTAGTGCTTGATCGAGCGGCGACCGTAGATGGCGTCGAATGTGTCCATGAGGCCCGTTGGATGCCGCTGAGCCCGTGGAGTTACGGGAGCATGCGCGATCGCAGCGCGGGCGGCAGGATGGGGCACGCATCCGTCGGCCTGGCGAAGAGCCTGTATCGCACCGCGGCGATGCGGTCATAGGCGAAGTCGGCCAGCGGGCGGGGCACAATCCGTGCGAGCGCGGCCAGCAGGCGCCAGTAGCCGCCCAGGCGCGCGCCGAGATGAAGGGCTGACGCGCTGCGTAGGAGCAGGCGACCGTCCGCGCAGCGCAGGACCATCGTGTCGGGCAGTTGCGCCGCGTCGAGCGCCGCGAACGTCTCGCCCTGCAGCGGCGCGAAGTCGAGCGTCGCCGGGTCGCGATCTTCGGCCAGCATGAAGCGCACCGCGCGGTGGCAAAGACCGCACGTGCCGTCGTAGAAGAGCGTCTCCTTGCCGGCGGGGTGTACGCCGCGCACCCATCCGGGATCGAACGCGAAGAGATGCAGCAGGACGATTCCGCAAACCAATCGGGCGTCGAGAGCGAGCGTCTCCACAAAGTGCGCGTAGCCGAGATAGCCGTACAACGCCGCCATGCCGAGCCAGACGGCGCCGAAGAGCGTGGGGGGAAAGCGCCATCCGCCGTCGGGATCGATGCGGCCCATCGCGGCGATCGTTCCATAGGGGGCGGGGGGCAGCGCGAGATTCAGCAGCAGCGGTCCAGCGAGGCACAGCAATGCAGGTCTGTCGAGAGCGAGATAGCCCAACAGACCAACGCACCCGATCGCTGCCGCGCGGTCAAAGAAACCGACGGCGAAACAGATCGCCGCGAACGCGCCCGCATAACGCAGCACTCCGGACGGTGCGAGTGTGACCAGTGCCCAGCAGAGATACGCGCCAAAAAGCGCGCGCACGAAGCTGTATTGGCCGCCCGTCCAGCCGTTCTTCAAGTGAGGCCGCCGCCTGCGTACGAAGCCATGCGGAGATCCTCGCAGGCTGTCGCTCGGCGCGCCATGCCTTGGGTGCGCGGGGCTAGAATGGTCGCATGATCTGGCAGGTGTGGTGGATCGTCACGCAGGTGATCTATGTGTGCGTGTTCGGTCCGATCTTCGCGGCGATCACCGAGGTCGCGAAAGCCGGCGCCGAGGAGGTCGCGAAGGGCGTCGATTGGTCGTGGGTCACGACGATCGTAATTGGCGGTTGGCTGCTGGCGTTCGCGCTTGCGGTTGGACTGATCATGGCCGGCCTCCGCGCGTTCGAGAAGTTCGGCCAGGCGTAGCCGTCGCTCGTTCAGCGAGCCGCACGGATCGCGTATGCGAAGTACGCGAAGCTCGCGCACAAAAACGCGATATTCACCACGCGCGCGAAAGGCGGCGCGCCTTCGGGCCAGATCTGCCCGACCAGCACGACCAGATTGAACGCGAGGAGGGTACCGATCAGCTTCCGGCTCTTCATGGCGGCACGATACACGATGCGAATACCGTGCGAGCAGCCCTGATAGCATCGGCGCGTGCGCACGCTGATTCTGTTGCTGTTCGTTTCGCTGGTCGCGGCGCAGGACGGCACGCTCGCCGCGAACACGCGCTGGGCGACTCCCTACTACCTCGTGGAGAGCGGCAAGGCGGGTCCGTGCGTCGTGATCGTGGCCGGTTGCCACGGGAACGAACCGGCGGGCGCCTACGCGGCCGATCAGATTCGGAACTGGCCGCTGTCGCGCGGGAAGCTGATCGTGGTGCCCCGCGCGAATCCCCCGGCGCTCCAGGCGCGCAAGCGGTACACGCCGGGCGTCGAGAAGGCGCTCCGCAATCTCAACCGCAACTACGCGCGCGGTCCCGACGGCCTGCCGCGCGGCGAGCAGGCGCCGCGCATCTGGGCGCTCCTGCAGAAGTACGAGCCGGCGTGGGTGCTCGACCTGCATGAAGGCTTCGGCTTTCATCGCGTCAACAAGAAGACCGTCGGCAGCACAGTCATAGCCAGCGCGGGGGCGGTCGAAGCCGCGCGCCTGCTTGTTGATGCGGTCAACGAATCGGTCACGGTCGAGAAGCGGAAGTTCTTGCTGTTGCGACGTCCGGTAGTCGGCAGTCTCGTGCATGCGGCGGCGCAGGGCCTGGCCGCGCACGCCATGACGCTGGAAACGACGAGTTCGCTGTCGCTCCCCTTCCGTGTGCGTCAGCAGCGCATCATGGTGCACCGCCTGCTGCGGCACCTGCGTATGGTGGACGATCGCGTTACGCCCAACCGCATGACGTCGAGGCGGAAGCGGACGAAGGTGGCGCTGTACGATTCCACGGGCGCGGCGGGCGCCGGGGTGCCACGCATCCTCAAACAACTGCGCGGGCGCGACGACTTCGAGATCGAGCGGGTCTGCGTGAGCGATATTCGCATGCACGCGCTCGACCAATTCGACTGCGTGATCTTCTCGGGCGGAAGCGGTGGGGGCCAGGGGCGCGCGCTGGGAGAGGCCGGGCGCGACGAGGTGCGGCGTTTCGTCGGTGGGGGCGGCGGGTACATCGGTGTCTGCGCCGGCGCGTATCTCGCCACGTCCGGCTTCTCATGGGGGCTGAAGATTCTCGACGCCAAGACGAAATCGCCTCGCTGGCGGCGCGGGCGTGCGGTGATTGCGATGGAGATGACGCCGGCGGGCCGCAAGCTGTTCGGCAGCGAGGGATTGACGCGCGTGCTCTACCACAATGGGCCGCTGCTCGAACCCGCCGCGATCGATGGGCTCGGCGACTACGAGACGCTGGCGTGGTTCCGCACCGAGGTCGCCAAGCATGGGTCGCCCGAGGGCATCATGATCGACTCGCCCGCGATTGTGCGTGGCCGCTTCGCCAAGGGGCGCGTGCTCTGCATCAGCCCGCATCCGGAGCAGACCAAGACGATGGAGCACTGGCTCCAGCGCGCCGTCGATTGGGCGCGCCGGCGGTAGCCTGCAGTCTTCACGAGACTCGCGGTTCTGGACGGTCCGCGACGACCGCAGAAGCAGTCTCGGCGCTTAGCGACCAGCCACACCGTCGCCCTTCGAATTTCGCTAGGATGGGCCCTGTGATGGTGGTTGGAGGCGTTGCGTGATGGGGCGGGTTCTCGTGGGGGCTCTGCTCGCGACCGTGTTACTCGTCTCGCTTGCGTTGTTCAATAACGCGCTGCGGGATGAGCAGTCATCGCGCGCGGCCGGGACGCCGCGCGACCGTGCCGACGGACGCTCCGCCGATCCGCAAACGCGCGACAATACTCGTCACATACGCGAACTCCAGGCGCGCCTGGACGAACTCGAACGAGAGCATGGCAAGCTGCGCGCCGCGGTCCGTGCGTCGTTCACGCTTTCGGTCGCGAGCAAGGGCGAGGCGCATCCCGGCACGTTTCTCGACAGCTACCTGCAATCGTTCGAGAAGGGCGGCGCCGGTTCCGAGTACTTCCGGCTCGCGGTCGATGCGCATGCGCCCGCGTTCGTGGATCGGCTCGTCGGTCTGGTTGCGGATCCCGGGCAGGCGCTCGACCTGCGCTTGGAGCTGATCGGAATCCTGGGCAGCGAACGGTTCAAGGGTGACGGACGAGTCGTAGATTCGCTGCTGGGTCTTCTCAACGCGAAGACATCGGTCGAGCTCGCCAAGCCGACGCTCGAGGCGCTCGCGACCGTCGCCGACCGCTCCGCGATTCCCGCGTTGGAGCGTTACGCCGGCGAGGTGCCGTGGTCGAATCTTCCGTACGAGATCTACGAGACGATCGCGGGACTCGCGGGCGACGATCGCAACGCCGTTCTGCGCCGACTGATCGTTCATGCGCAAGACGGTGTCGCGCGCAACCTCGTGCTCAATCGCATCGATCGCGCCGATGCCGACGGTGCGCTCCTGCTGTTCGATGAAACCTGGCGGCTAGGCAAGGACGCGCGTATCGCCGCGGCCGATCGGCTCGGGAGTTTTCGCACCGACGAGTTCAAACGGTTCGTCGATGACCGCCTCGCGGTGGAAACCGATCCGGACGTGCGCGCGGGGTTGGAGCAGGCGAAGGTGGAGCAGGCACGGATCCCCGATTTCGATGCGATGCAGGCCGCCGGTGCGCCCGACGCCAATGCGAACATCGACGATTCGAAAGCGTGGGCGAGCAAGAGCGGCGACATGGGCGTGCAGTGGATCGAGTTGACTTATGACCCTCCGCTGCACGCAAGCCGCGCCCGTATTTTTGAGGTCAACTCCGCGGGCGCCGTAGTCGAGATTCAGGTCATCGACACGCGAGGGCAGAGGCGGACCGCGTGGCGCGGCATCGATCTCACCGCCAAACCGGGCGTGTTCGAAGTCCGCATCGACACGGGCGGGGCGAAAGTGGCGAAACTACGCGTTGTTCTCGACACCAATCGACGCACGGGTTGGAACGAGATCGATGCCGTCGAATTGGTGGGGCCCGCTGGTCGCGCATGGGCAGTTAGCGCAGTTGCGAGTAGTACCTACGGGGATAATTAGGGCGAACACGCCCCTAATTCAACCCGATTCGCTAGACTGAGTTCCGGCCGATTTGGCCGAAGGGAGGGATCGATGGCAGTACGGAAGAAGAGGGCCGTCAAGAAGGCGACCCGGAAGAAGGCGACTCGGAAGAAGAAGGCCAAGAAGAAGGTTGCGAAGAAGAAGTACGGGAAGAAAGTCTCGGCCAGCAAGAAGAAGCGCGGAAAGAAGAAGGCCAAGAAGAAGGCGAAGAAAAAGGCCACCAAGAAGAAGCGCGCCAAGAAGAAGGCCAAGAAGAAAGTCGCCAAGAAGAAGACCCGGTAGCGTTGCTGCCGCGGTGACAAATGGACTCGGCCTTCCAGTGGATCAACGACCTGGCGCGCTGGTTCGCCCGGTTGATTCCCCACTGGAGGGTCGTT
The DNA here is from genome assembly GCA_965369495.1 of uncultured bacterium. Lineage (GTDB taxonomy): Bacteria > Planctomycetota > PLA2 > PLA2 > PLA2 > JBCDBY01. Next base: position 503 of record CBDURV010000278.1, on the reverse strand, counting down.
ACCGAGGCGCAAGCCGGCGTCGCGTTCGTACGCGGCAAGGCGCAGTTGATCGAGCCGGGTATCTTCTGGTGGTGGCCGGCGTGGACCGAGATCCACATTCAGGAGGTCGTGCGCCAGACCTTGAACCTGCCCGCCCAGTCGCTCATGAGTCGCGACGGCAAGCAGGTGGCGGTGTCGGGAATCGTCGTCTACGAAATCGTGGATCCACTTACCGCCTTCGTAAAGGTCCACGACCTCGACGATGCGATCCAGGACATGTCGCTCGCGAGCATCAAGTCGGTGTTCTGGGGCTGGACGCTCAAACAGATGTACGAGAAGTCGGGCGAGCTCGACGAACTGATGTGTGCCGAGTGCCGCGAGAATCTGAGCGACTGGGGCGTCAAGGTGCACAAGCTCTTCCTCAGCGACCTATCCGACGCGATCGTGGTGCGGCACCTCGGCGGCGGCGACGCCCCGGTGATGTTCCCGCATCCGGATCCGCGCTCCGAAGACGCGGCGTACTA
>CBDURV010000277.1:0-5990 GCA_965369495.1 uncultured bacterium | reverse complement strand
CCTCCAGCGGGTCTTGCTGTCTTGGTACCGAGGGGGGGATTCGAACCCCCACTCCCTTGCGAGAACTAGAACCTGAATCTAGCGCGTCTGCCAGTTCCGCCACCTCGGCATCGGGGTGAAGCCCCGGAGGATACCAGCTACCCGAAACCTGTCGAATTGCGCTTCGGTTCGGTCGGCGTCCCGCACTGTCGCACCCGGCGTTACCTTGTGGTCGATGCGTACTACCGCGATTTCGGCCCTGCTGCTGGTGCTCGCCGCTTGCTCAGGCCCCACCGAGGATGAATACACCGCTCCCAAGAAGGACAAGTACGGACGGCCGCCGAACCTGTCGGCGCAGTACAAGAGCGCTGTGGAGCGCCGATACCCTCTTCGCGGCATGCACAAGGACGAGATCAAGGTGATCATGCGCAGCGGGCCCGAGAAGGTGCGCCGCGGCGTTGTCCACAATCAGGCCAAGTACACGCAGTGGGTCTACGCCAAGCGACAGATCGACTATTACTTCGACGACGAAGGCTTCCTCGTCTTCTTTGAGGGACCGTAGAGATGCACCCGATCATCCGCCTGCAGATTGCGTTACTCCTGCTCGCCTCATTCGCGTTGGCCGACGACCTACGCTCGTGCCTTCAGCAGCTTGCCTCGGACCAGGCCATCGAGCGCTTTCGGGGCGCGCAGGGGTTGGGCACGCTCGGGCCCAAAGCGCGCAGCGCGCTGCCGGAACTGATCGATCTGCTCGGCGACGAGGAGTCGTGGGTCCAGATCGAGGCTGCCCGCGCCATCGTGCGCATCGGCATCGATGCGCGGTCCGTGAAGCCGCTCATGGGCCGCCTGGACGTTGCGCGACGGGAGGTCACGCAACTGCTCGGCGAGGCGCTGGCGGAACAGCCGGCCGCCATCGAACCGCTCATTGCCGCCTTGGGCGATGACCAGTCCCTGCGCATGCGCATCGAGGCGGTGACCGCATTGCGCTTTGCCGGGCGCCACGCCGCCGCCGCGATACCCGCGGTGCTCGATCTGAGCATCGACAAGGAGTCCGGGCTGCGCGAGGCCGCCCGCGCCACTTTACGGAGACTGCTGCCCTGGTCGGCCGCCGTCGTGCCGGCGCTCATTGAGCGATTGCACACGGGCGAGGGCGAGTTGCGCTGGCTTGCCGCGCGCCTGCTCTCGGCCGCCGGGCCCGCCGCCAAAGACGCAATCCCGGCGCTGCGCGAACTTGCAGGTTCGAAAAACTCGCGTGACGCCAAGGCGGCCGAGGACGCACTCAAGCAGATCGACGTGGTCGTGCGCCTCAATGAGGCTCTCTTCCAGCCCCACGCCGCCAAGGCGCAGGCGCCAGCGAAATTCAAGGCGCGCTTCGAGACGACCCGCGGTGTCTTCGTGATCGAGGTCAAGCGCGCGCTCGCGCCCAAGGGGGCCGACCGCTTCTACAACCTGGTGCGCCTCGGGTACTACGACGGCTCGCATTTCTTCCGCGTCCTGCCCGGCTTCATCGTGCAGTGGGGCCTCCACGCCAACCCGAAGATCTCAGCCACCTGGCGCAACGCCAAGATCGATGACGACCCGGTCCTGACTTCGAACACGCGCGGCACCGTCTGTTTCGCGATGGCCGGGCCGAACACGCGCACGACCCAGCTCTTCATCAGCTTCGGCAACAACAAGCGGCTCGACCCCAGCGGGTTCGCGCCCTTCGGCCACGTCGTGGAGGGCATGAAGGTCGTCGAGAAGCTACACAGCGGCTACGGCGAACAGCCCGACCAGCAAATGATCACGATGGAAGGCCGCGTGTACCTTGAGCGCGAGTTTCCGAAGCTCGACTCGATCAAGCGCGCTACCATCGAGAAGTGATTCGGCCGTTCCACTGGCTACTCGCGGCTCTTCTGCTCCAACCGGCATACGCAGGCGAGCAGAGCCCCGCCGTGCGCAAGCAGGCACCGTCCATTCGCGACCTGCTGCCGTTCTCTCCGCGTACCAGACTGCTCTGGATCAAAGAGAACGAGTCGGTCGTGCGCTGGACGACGACTCGAATCGTCGATAACGGGGTCGTTGAGGAGCCGCACACCCTTGCGCTTGACCATCGCATCTTGCTGATCGCGTGCCGTATCACGGCGGCGCGCCAACCGGTGCTCCTTGTCGGTACGGTGGACAAGGAGGGCAGAGCTCGTCTTTATCGGCTCCACGACACCGATGGCGACGGCTACCCCAACCGCGAATCCGCCAAGCTGCTGGTCGACTCCGGCTCGGCCAAGATGTTCTGGACCGACATCGCGTTCCCGTGGCCGACCGGGCCGATCTCGTATGTGCTCGACCGGCGTTGCCAGGACATCTGGCGGCTGCGCGACACCGACGCCGATGGTCTGCCGGACGCGTTGGACAAGATCCCGTTCGCCCGATCCGCGGACATTCCCGATCTTGTACATGCCTCCTATCTCCAAAGCGCGACGGCCACGTCGGTCACATTCGCCTATGGCCCGCAGAAGACAGAGTGCATTCCCGGGCGCTACATTCGCCACAAGACGTGGACGGAAACGGGCCCTCGCGCGCGGCTGATCGATATGGAGGGCAGCGGCCGTGCGAGCCGCATGGAGCAGCTTCCCAGGTCTTCCGGTCTGCATTTTCGCTATCCACCTCTGCCGGGAAAAAATTCTCGGGTAGAGATCTGGGTCGCGCACCGCACGGATTTCGAGGTGTGGGCCGGTAAGACGCGCATCGGCCACAGCGCAGCCGCAGCCGCCAACTCATGGAACCTGATCGAAGTCAGCCGTCCGCTGGTGCGCGGCGAGATTCTCCGCGTTCGCTACCCGAGGTCGACCTGGGGCATGAACGAATGCGAAGTGTCGAACAAGCCCTGGGCGCTCATCGAAACGGTCGGGAGCAATTTCGTGCCGGTCGAAGGGGGCACGCTGGAGTTGCGCGGTCTGGGCCTCAGCGCGCAGATGCAGCCGCGGCTGGAAGTCGGGAATGGCGCCGTCATCGCGGTCGAGCGCGTTGACCTAGGGCCGAAAAGGATGGGCGTGCTGCTGCCCAAGCTGCCCGATTCGGCCGTCGGTGCCGCAAAAATCTCGATTCACATCCAAGTCGACGGGAAGACGGTTGCAGTCGGATCGTGTCCGGTCATCATTGTGGCCACGAAATGAACGCCATGCGCAAGACCATCCTGCACCTGCTCCTGATTCCGATCCTGCTCGCCTGCGGTAGTGAATCCCGCGCCCCCTCCGACTACGAGGATGGCACCGCTTTGCTCAATCCGTTCGGCCCCACGAAAAAAGCGCCGGCGAAGTTTCGCGCGCGCTTCAAGACGACCAAGGGTGACTTCGTCATCGAGTCGGAGCGCGAGTGGTCGCCGCAAGGTGTCGATCGCCTGTACCAGCTGATCCAAATCGGCTACTTCAACCACACGCCGTTCTATCGCGTCATGCCGAACTTCGTTGCGCAGTTCGGCTTCCAGATCGATCGCAACGTCAACCTCGCCTGGAAGGACGCCACGCTCGACGCGGAGCCCGTTGTTCTCAGTAACGAGCGCGGCGTAGTCAGCTTTGCGCAGCGCGACCCCAACACGCGTTCGGTGCACATGTTCATCAATCTGAAGAACAACGGATCGAGCCTCGATTTCCAGGGCTTCCCCGGCGTGGCGCGTGTCGTCGAGGGCATGAAGGTGATCGAATCGCTGTATGCGGGATACAACAGACACCCCAAGCAGCCGCGTCAGCAGCGCATGATGCGCGAGGGGATCAAGCACCTCGAAAGCGAAAACCCGAAGCTCGACTACATCGAATCCGCCGCGATCGAGTAGGCGGCCCGAGTAGCGGCTAGCTCTTCTCGATTTCGCTCAGGAACGTCGCGATGCGTTGGTAGTACGGGCTGCCGCCCCTCGGGATCACGTCGTTATGCCCGGCGCCCTTGACCTCATACCACTCCTTCGGTCCCGGTGCCGCGTCGTAGAGGGCGCGCCCGAACTTCATCGGAATGATGGTGTCCTCGTCGCCGTGAATCGACAGCAGCGGAACCGCCAGCTTGCCCGCCAAGTCTCTGGCATCGAAGCGGTCGTTCATGATCAAGCCGGTCGGCAGGTAGGGATGGTGGTATGCGGCGACATCGGCCAGGTCGAGCGCGGAACTCTGTAGCACGAGTCCCGCCGGCGTGTGCCGCGCCGCGCAGGCCACGGCGACGCTCGCGCCGATCGATTCGCCCATATAGACGATCTTCTTGTCGGGCGCGTTCTTCTTGAGCCAGGCAATCGCGGCATCGGCATCGCGATTGAGCCCGTCCTCCGACGGTTCGCCGCCGCTTCCACCGTAGCCGCGGTAGTCCAGCATGAGCACCGGATGGCCCAGGCTGTGAAAGACCCCCATCCAGTCGAAGCGGTGGCCGCGGTGACCGGCGTTGCCGTGAAACAACAGCAGCGCGACTTTGCGCTTGCCCGGCCACCAACTCGCCTTGATGTCGATACCGTCGCTCGTCTTGAGCGTGACATCCTGCATGCCGGTCCCGCTCAACGGCGCGACGGCCGCCGTGTCGGGGAAGTACATGAGCTTGCGCTGCATGAACCACGCGAAGATACAAATCACGACGTAGGAGGCCGCAACGGCCAAGAGGATGCGTACGAGTGCAGGCGGAATCTTCACTCCGTCATCGACCGTACGTCGAGCAACTCGTCGAGTTTCTCGATGCCCAATTCCGTCGCCACTTCGCGCACCGTCTTGCGCTCCTTGTGCGCCTGCTTGGCGATCGCGGCCGCCTTGTCGTAACCGACGGCGGGCACCAGCGCCGTGCCGAGCATGAGGCTCTTCTCGATCAGCTCGCCGCAGCGCTCCTCGTCGGCCTCGATGCCCTTGACGCACTTCTCGGTAAACGTGTTGACGCCGTTGGTGAGCAGGTCGATCGACTCGAGTAGCGCGTCCGCCATCATCGGGATCGCGACATTCAGCTCGTAGACGCCGCTCACGCAGCCCGCCGTCACCGCCGCGTCGTTGCCGATGACGCGCATGCAGACCTGCAGCAGCATCTCCGACATGACCGGGTTGACCTTGCCTGGCATGATCGAACTGCCGGGCTGCGTCGCCGGCACGATGATCTCGCCGATGCCGCAGCGGGGGCCCGAGCCCAGGAAACGAATGTCGTTGGCGATGCGGTAGAGGCTCGTGGCGACCGTCTTGAGCGCGCCGGAAAGCGCCACGCTCGCGTCGCGCGCCGCCTGCGCCTCGAAGTGGTCGGGCGCCTCGTTGAAGGCGATGCCGGTCGTCTCGCTCAGTCGCGCGATCGCCTTTTCGGTCATGCCCTTGGGGCAGTTGATGCCGGTGCCGACGGCGGTGCCGCCCAGCGCGAGATCGGTCATGCGCGGCAGCGTGCGCTCGAGGTGCACCCAGCCGTTTCCGACCTGCGTGGCGTAGCCGCCGAAAACCTGGCCGAGGCGCACCGGGGTCGCGTCCTGCAGGTGCGTGCGACCGATCTTGAGCACGTTGTCGAACGCTTGCTGCTTGGTCTCCAGCGCTGCCTTGAGCTCGGTGAGCGCGGGCTGCAGGCGCTTGACGATCTGCTCCGTGCAGGCGACATGCAGCGCGGTCGGCATCGTGTCGTTGCTCGACTGCCCCATGTTCACATGGTCGTTGGGATGCACCACGTCGCGGCTGCCGATCGGCTTGTCCAGAATCTGACAGGCGCGGTTCGCGATCACCTCGTTGGCGTTCATGTTGGTCGAGGTGGCGGACCCGGTCTGATAGACGTCCACCGGGAAGTGGGCGTCGTGCTCCCCCGCCGCGACCTCCTCGGACGCCTTGCGGATCGGAGCAGCGAGATCCTTGGGCAGTCCGCCCAGCTCCTCGTTGGCGGCGGCGCACGCCTCCTTGATGAGGCCCACGGCCCGCAGGAAGGGGCGCGGCATGGGCTTGCCGCTAATGGGGAAATTCTCGACGGCGCGCTGCGTGGAGGCACCGTAAAGCGCGTGCTCCGGCACACTCATTTCGCCCATGGAGTCGCGTTCGATCCGGGTTTTCATG